>JBHOQZ010000983.1:0-3533 GCA_042408635.1 Chloroflexota bacterium | reverse complement strand
GCCACGGGCGCGAAGGGGCCGAGGAACGACCAGGGCGTGAGCCGGTCGAGGGCACCGACCAGCACGACCAGCAGGAGCACACCGACGAGCGCGAAGAGGCCGGGCCGCCGCCGCCAGTTCCGCTGCACCACCCCTCCACTGCTCCGCCGCCGCTTGCGCCGGGCCGGGCGGCCGGGCGCAGCGCCGTCCAGTATAATCGGGACGGTGGGTGTCTGGAGCAACGGCGCGGCGCAGCTTGCAACCGGGCGGTCCGGGCGAGCCGTGGTGCAGGGGGTGACGGGGATGACCAAGCTGGTGGACGGAGTGACGATCAAGCGGGTGGTGTGCCCCCACGACTGCCCTGACACATGCATGATGCTGGCGCACGTCAAGGACGGCCGCCTCCTGCGCGTGACCGGTGACCCGGACCACCCGTTCACCCGCGGCTTCCTCTGCGCCAAGACGAACAACTACGAGCAGCGCATCTATTCGCCCGACCGCGTCCTCTATCCGCTGCGACGCGTCGGGCCGAAGGGGGAGGGACGCTTCGAGCGGTGCACCTGGGACGAGGCGCTTGATCTGGTTGCCGATGCCTTCCGGCGTGCCAGCGCCGAGCACGGCCCCGAGTCGATCCTGCCCTATAGCTACGCCGGCACCATGGGCCTGCTCGGCTACTACAGCCTCGACCGGCGCTTCTTCGCCCGCCTCGGCGCCAGCCGGCTCGACCGCACGATCTGCTCGACCGCCGGCAAGGAGGGCTGGGCCAGCGCCGTCGGCGTGAGCATGGGCACCGACCCGGAGGCGTTTGCGCTCGCCCGCCTCATCATCATCTGGGGCGCCAACATCCTCTCGACCAACACCCATCTCGCCCCACCGATCAAGGAGGCGATCCGCCGCGGCGCCCACGTCGTCTGCATCGACCCGCGCCGCACCCGCACCGCGGAGCTCGCGCACGAGTTCCTCCAGATTCGGCCGGGCACCGACAGCGCGCTCGCGCTCGGCCTGATGCGCGTGATCGTCGACGAGGGGCTCGAGGACCGCGACTACGTCGAGCGCTACACGGTCGGCTTCGACCGCCTGAAGGAGCGCCTGGCCGAGTATCCGGTCGAGCACGTCGCTGCGATCACCGACCTCGACGCCGAGACGATCGTCCGGCTGGCGCGGCGCTGGGCCACCACCCGGCCGGCGGTGATCCGCGCCAGCTACGGCCTGACGCGCCACACTAACGGCGGCAGTGCCATGCGGGCGATCGCGCTCCTGCCCGCGCTCACAGGCGCCTGGCGCGACGCGGGCGGCGGGGCGCTCCTCTCGACCGGCGGCACCTTCCCGCTCAACTACGCCGCCGTCTGGCGCGAGGATCTGACGGTCGGCAACCCGCGCACGATCAACATGTCGCGGTTGGGGGAGGTGCTGACCCAGGCCGAGCCGCCGGTGCGCGCCCTCTACGTCTACAACAGCAACCCCGCCGCGGTGGCGCCCGATAGCGCCCAGGTGCGGCGCGGGCTGCTGCGCGACGACCTGTTCGTGACGGTCCACGAGCAGATCATGACCGACACCTGCCGCTACGCGGACGTGGTGCTGCCGGCGACGACGCAGTTCGAGCACCACGACCTCCACACTGCCTATGGGCACCTGTACCTCCAGTACAGCGAGCCGGCGATCGCGCCGCTGGGCGAGTCGAAGCCCAACACCGAGGTCTTCCGCCTGCTTGCGGCACGCATGGGCTTCACCGAGCCCGAGCTGTTCGAGGACGATGAGACACTGATGCGCCAAGCGCTCTTGAGCGAGCACCCGCACCTCGAGGGGATCACGCTCGAGCGCCTCAAGCGCGAGCGCGTGATCCGGCTCAAGGTGAAGGGTGTCGAAGGCTACCACGTGCCGTTCGCCGAGGGCGGGTTCGGCACGCCGAGCGGCAAGGTCGAGTTCTACTCGGAGCAACTGGCCGAGCAGGGTTTCGATCCGCTACCGGCCTACGTGCCGCCGGCCGAGAGCCGCGACGGCTCACCCGAGCTGCACGCGCGCTACCCGCTCAACCTCATCTCGCCCAAGGCGCACCACTTCGTCAACTCCTCGTTCGGCAACCTCGAGCCGCAGCGGCGCCGCGAGGGCTACCGGGGCGGCCCGCGCCTCGAGATCGCGCCGGCCGATGCCGACTCGCGGGGCATCCGCGACGGGGACCGGGTGCGCGTCTTCAACGACCGGGGCGAGTTCGAGGCGGTGGCGGCGGTGGGCGACTGGGTGGCGCCCGGCACGGTGGCGACGACGATGGTCTGGTGGCAGTGCCACAGCCCCGGCGGGCGCAACGCCAACTTCACCACCAGCGAGGCGATCACCGACCTCGGCCGCGGCGCCACCTTCTACACCAACCTCGTCCAGGTCGAGCGCCTGCCGTAGCCTAGGTACTGATGAAGCCGAGCGACTCGTACTGGTGGCCGACGACGTCGCGGCCGGCCACGCCCAGCCACTCCGTCAGCACGTTGCTGTAGACGGCGCGGAAGTCGATGTCGAAGCGCAGATCTCCATCGTCGAGGTCGGAGAGGCTGGGGTAGCGACCGTAGCTGCCGCCCCTGACGCGGCCGCCGAGCGCGAAGAGCGGCTGGGCGGCGCCGTGGTCGGTGCCCGCCGAGGCGTTCTCGCGCACGCGCCGTCCGAACTCGGAAAAGGTCAGGATCAGCACGCGGTTGGCCAGACCCATCGCCTTCAGATCGCCATAGAAGGCGGCCAGGCTGTCGCCGACCTGGGCGAGCAGGCGGTCGTGGACATTCTTCTCGGCCGCGTGGTCGTCGAAGCCGCCGAGCTCGGTGTAGAAGACGCGCGTGCCCAGGTCGGCCTGGATCAGCGCCGCGATCAGTTGCAGGCTACTGGCGAGCTGGCCGGGCGGATACTTCACGCTCGAGCGGTAGCCCCCGGCCGCGCCCTGCAGCAGCCGCGCGCCCTCGCTGGTGGTGGTCCAGGTGCGGTTGAGCCGCTCGAAGACCGGGTCGGGCGTGCCGCCGGTCCGGGCCGCCAGGCGCTCGAAGGCGGTCAGCAGCGCCTGCCGGTCCTCGTTGAAGCGCGGGTTGGTGCGGAGCTGGAAGGCGTTGATCTCCCGGATGGTGGCAACCGGCGTCTCGCGCGCCCAGAGCGCCTTGGGCGCGGTGCTGCCGATGTGGACCGCCTTGAACGGCGAATCACTGTCGCGCAGCGCGATGTCCAGGTACTTGCCGAGCCAGCCGTAGTTCTCCAGCTTGGCCGGCTCAGCCGTGTGGTAGATGTCCATCGAGCGGAAGTGCGAGCGGTTAGGGTTGGGGTAGCCCACGCTCTGGATGAGCGCCAGCTCGCCCGCGTCCCAGAGCGGCAGGAGCCCCGCCAGATTCGGGTGCAGCCCGATCCGGTCATCGAGCTTGAGCACCGCCGACTCGGCGACCGCCAGCGTCGGCCGGTGCCGGTAGTACAGGTCGTCGGTGTAGGGCACGACCGTGTTGAGGCCATCGTTGCCACCGCTGAGCTGGACCACGACCAGGATCGGCAACCCGTTCGGCTTCGAGCAGACGGTGACGGTCGGGGTCGTCAGC
>JBHOQZ010000970.1:0-1123 GCA_042408635.1 Chloroflexota bacterium | reverse complement strand
GTTCTTCTTCCTGCCGCTGCTCGCGCTCTACGCGGCGCTCGTCGCGGCGGGCCGGGCCGGTCTCCTCGAACGGCGGCCGGCACCGGCTGCGCTCGGCGCCTGGCTGCGCCGGCTGCTGCCCCCGGCGGCCGCCCTAACGCTCGCGCTGGCGCTGGCGGCCTGGTTCTGGCTGCCGGCGTTGGTCGAGCGCGACGCGCTGGACCTCACCCCGCACCGCACCGGCTACTTCGACTTCCGCAACCACTGGGACGACGGCTGGCCGGCCGTGCAGGGCTCGCTCGTCTTCGACTGGTCCACCCCGTTCCGGGCGGGGCTGGTGCAGGCCATGCTGGCGGGGGCCGGCCTGGTGGCGATCCTCGCCCTCGGCGGCCGCCGTCGGCGGCGCGAGGCGCTCTTCTGGGTCGCGGTCGGGCTCGGCGCGCTCGCCCTCATGTGGCCGGGCAGCGCGCCGCTCTGGGAGGCGCTGCCGCTGCTCGCCTACGCCGAGTTCGCCTGGCGGCTGCTGCCGTTCGTGGCGCTCGCCACCGCCTGGCTTACCGGCGCGCTCGCCGCCTGCCCTCCCCGGCTCCGGCCGGGGCTCCCGGTGCGTGCGCAGGGGGCGGCCGGCGCCGCGCTCGCGCTCGGCCTCGGCCTCGCGCTCGCGGCCACCGGTCTGGCCGGTCTCACGCCCGCCTGGGAGGCCGTGAGCGACTTCCGCCCACTCGCCATCAGCAACACGACCCGGGTCGCCGGCTGGAACGTGCTGCCGGCGCAGCTTGCGACCGCGCCCGCGCCCGTCGGCGGGCCCGTCGAGCTCCTCGACGCGGCGGGATCGTTCGCCGAGCGGCGGCTGCGGCTGCGCGCCGGCGGATGGACGACGCTCACGCTGCACGCCTTCGCCTTTCCCGGCTGGGAGCTCACCGTCGACGGCCGGGCTACCCCCTACCGCGCCGTGGTACCCGATGGGCTGGTCGCGTTCGACCTGCCGCCGGGCGAGCATGAGGTGCGCCTGACGCTCGGCCGCAGCGGCGTGCAGCGCTCGGCCGAGCTGATCTCCGCCGCGGCGCTGGCGGCGGTGGCGCTGGCCGCCGCGTGGAACGCGGTGCGCCGGCGCGATCCGCGACCCAGGCTGGCCGGGCTGGCC
>JBHOQZ010000967.1:0-2450 GCA_042408635.1 Chloroflexota bacterium | reverse complement strand
GACGGTGTGGGTGACCGGATGCGGGCTGGAGGCGTGGGCTCGCTGGGCGGCGGGGTTAGTCTTCGTCGGGGACGTGGCCACCGCGCACGAGCGAGGTGAAGATGCCGATCGCGCAGGTACAGGCGGCGACGAAGAAGGCGCGGTGGATGCCGTCGGCGAACGCGGTCAGCGAGGCCGGGTCGACGCCGCCGGCGCGCGCGAAGATCGCCTGCTGCACCGCCGCCGGCAGCCCGAACGCGGCCACCGCGCTCAGCACCGCCAGCGAGAGGCTCTGACCGATCTGGCGGGCGGTGCCCAGCGCGCCCGAGGCGAAGCCGAAGTCGCGCGGCTCGACCGCGCCCATGATCGCGCTCGTGTTGGGCGTGGAAAAGAGGCCGTGGCCGACGCCGATCAGCGTCAGCCAGGGCACGAAGGCGGCAACACCCGCACCGGCCGGCAGCGCCGAGAGCGCGAACAGCCCGGCGCTGATCGTCGCCATGCCGAGCGAAACGATGGCGCGGGCGCCGAAGCGGTCGCTGAGCACGCCTGCCAGCAGCGAGACCGCGGTCTGGGCAACCGGGGCGCTGAGCAGGGTGAGCCCGGCCTCGTCCGGCCGCAGCCCGCGCACGACCTGGAGATAGGTCGCGGTCAGGAAGCTCACGCCCGAGATCGAGGAGTAGTTGAGCACGGCGGTGAGGATGCCGGCGGTGAAGGCGCGGCGCTCGCGGAAGATGCTCGGCTGGATGAGCACGGGTCGCCCGGCCGCCTCGCGCGCGCCCTCGACCACCACCAGCGCCACCAGCAGCGCGACGCCGCCCACCAGGAGCGCCGCCACGGCGGGGTCGTCCCAGCCGGCGGCGGTGGCCCGGTTGAGCCCGGCCAGGCAGCCGCCGAAGCCGGCCGCCAGCAGCAGCAGACCGGGCAGGTCGAGGCTGATGCGACCGCCGACCGGTGGCCGGTGCAGGAACGCGGCGGCGGCCAGCGCCACCGCCGGCCCCAACACGATCGCCACGACGAAGATCGACCGCCAGCCGAAGTTCGTGGTCAGCAGCCCACCCACCGCCGGGCCGAAGGAGAGCCCGAGGTAGATCGAGGTGATCATGATGCCCAGCGCCCTGCCGCGCGCCGAGGGGGGAAAGGCGGCCGTCACCAGCGCGATCGAGGTCGAGCCTGAGCCGGCCGAGCCAAACCCCTGCACGACCATCGCCAGCAGCAGCACCGGCCCGCCGGGCGCCAGCGCCGCCAGCAGCGAGCCGAGCGCGACCAGGCTGACGCCCGCGACGTAGACGCGCTCGCGCCCGATCGTGTCGGCGATCCGCCCAGCTGGCACGAGCAGCACCGCCACGGTGAGGAGAAAGCCGAGCTGGATCCAGACGGCCTCGGAGAAGCCGAGCCCAAGATCGCTGGCGATCCGGGGCGCCGCCACGTTCACCGCACCGATGTTGAACGGCACGACGAACGCGCCGAACAGCGTCACCGCCAGCACGCGCCAGCCGTAGGCGCGCCCCGACCCCGCCGTCGCGGCCGCCGTCGTCGTCTCTCGTCCCCGACCCTCCGCGGGTCGCGTCCCTGCCTTCCCCGTCAACTCGCGTCGTCACCCGGCCATGCCGGACCGTCGGTCGGCGCGCCGCCCACCCCTACGTCGCCTGTCGGCGCCTCGTCCCGGGCGGCGCGTCCCAGCCCCGGCCGACTGCCGCCCTCCAGCAGTTCGTCGTCGGCGCCATCCTACCACGCGGCCCTACAGGCAATGCCCCACGCGCCCCGTCGGGCGCTGCCGGGCCGGTCCACCACACCGCCCGCGCCGCGCCACGTCGTCCCCACGCCCACCGAGCCTCCCAGGCCCGCCAGACCGCCACCACCCTCAGCAGCGAAGGCCGCGGTGCCGACACCCCAATGCATCGCACGCCCGGGGGACGTCGACAGATTGGCCCGCCCCTCGTAGCCGCCGCGGCACCGTCACCACCCAGCATCGCGGGGCAAGGGCACGTCCCTCACCCCCCAGGATTGGGGGGGTGGGGCGTCTCCGGCCCTACGGCTTCAGCGTGTAGCCGACGCCCCGGACGGTTCGGATGAGCGGGCGCGGGAAGCCGCGGTCGATCTTGTCGCGCAGGTAGTGGATGTAGGTCTCGATCGTGTTGGTGGTCACGTCGGCGTCGTAGCCCCAGACGTGGTCGGTGATCTGCGTCTTGGTCAGCACCCGGCCGGCGTTGCGCATCAGGTAGGCCAGTAGATCGAACTCCTTGGCCGTCAGCTCGATCGTGCGCTCGCCACGGCGCGCCTCGTGCCGCTCCAGATCAAGCTCAAGGTCCGCGATCTGGAGCGTCGGCGACTCGCCCCCGCTCACCGTCCGCCGCCCGAGTGCGCGCACCCGCGCCAGCAGCTCCTCGAGCGCGAACGGCTTGGTGAGGTAGTCGTCCGCGCCGGCGTCGAGGCCGCGCACGCGGTCCGCCACGGCGTCGCGCGCCGTCAGC
>JBHOQZ010000966.1:0-4961 GCA_042408635.1 Chloroflexota bacterium | reverse complement strand
CCACCTCGAGCAGCCCGGCACCGGCCGCGCCCTCGCCAGTCGCCAGCCCGGCCGCCTCACCCGCCGGCGCGGCACCCGTGGCCGCCTCGCCGAGTCCCGCGGCCGCCGCGTCGCCGAGCCCGGCTACCGCCGCCAGCTCGGCGGCCTCACCGAGCCCGAGTCCCAGCCCGAGCCCGGCCGCGGCGGCACCGGCCACGCCCGCGAGCGGCACGATCACGCTCTACACCTCGGAGTCCGAGGACCAGGTCAACGAGATGAAGGCGGATTTCGAGCGGCGCAACCCCAGTGTGACGATGAACATCTTCCGCTCGGGGTCGGGGCCCGTGATCGCGCGCGTGCAGGCCGAGCGCCAGGCGGGCAACCTCCAAGCGGACCTGGTCTGGCTGGCCGACATCGCCTTCTTCGCGCAGCTCGCCCGCGAGGGCGTGCTCCTGCCCTACAATCCGCCCGAGGCCGCGAACGTGCCGGCCCAGTACCGCTACGAGGACGGCAAGTACCACGAGGTGCGGCTCATCTTCAACGTGGTGGGCTACAACACCGCCCGCGTCCAGGAGCGGCCCACGAGCTGGCGCGACCTGACCCGCCCGGCGCTCAAGGGGCGCATCGGCATGCCGCACCCGAACTACTCGGGCGCCGCGATGTCGACGCTGGGCACGCTGGTGAGCACGCCCGGCCTGGGCTGGGAGTTCTACGAGGCGCTCAAGGCCAACGATGTCTCCGTCGAGCAGTCAAACGGCACCGTCGCCCAGAAGCTCGCCTCGGGTGAGTACGCGATGGTCTCCGTCGTCGACTTCATGGTGCGCAACTTCAAGAACCAGGGCGCGCCGGTCGACCACATCTGGCCGGTCGAGGGGGCGGTGCTGGTGCCCACGCCGATCGGCATCACCGCCAGCAGCAAGAACCCCGACGCCGCGCGCGCGTTCCTGCGCTACCTCTACTCGCCGGAGGGTCAGCGGCTGTTCGTCAAGCAGGGCTACGTCGCGGTGCTGCCGGGGATCGAGCCGCCGCAGGGCGCGCCCTCGCTGGCGGACGTGAGGATCGCCCCGACCGCCGAGGCGTTCATCGCGGCCAACCGCGAGGAGCTCAAGGCGCGCTTCCAGAGCCTCTTCGGCGGCTAGCGTGGAGTCGGCCGGTACCCATGGCGGCCGAGTGCCCCACGCGCCGGGCGCCGCACTCGGGTCTGCGACCACTCGGACGGGTGCCCGGGAAGCCAGAGCAAGATTAGAGGCGGGTGGATTCGACGCGGCCCACTCACACCCCCAGGCCGGTGCGCGGCCGCACCCGCAAGCGGGGACCCGGCAGTCGTCCACGGCGTCGTGGCGCGCCTCGCGGCCGGGCGAGCCGGTCGAGCGCGTGGGGCGGCTCGACCCGTTCAGCCTGGTGGCGGGCGCGGCGCTCCTGGTGCTCCTGGTCGTGGTCGTCTACCCGTCGGGTGTGCTCGTGCTCAACAGCTTCCTCGCCGGGGGGACGCTCTCGCTCGCCAACTGGGCACGGGTGCTGGCCGATGCCGAGACCGGACGGGTGCTGCTCAACAGCCTGACGACGGCGGGCCTGGCGACCGTGCTCGCCACCGGTCTCGGCGTCGGCCTCGCCTGGTTGACGGCGCGCACCGACCTGCCGGGCCGCCGCTTCTTCCGCACCGCACTGGTCGTGCCCTACCTCATTCCGCCGTTCATCGGCGGCATCGCCTGGATCTACCTGCTCGGCCCGGTCGGCTACCTCAACCGGCTCTGGCAGGCGCTGAGCGGCGCGCCGGACCCGCTCGTGACGATCTACGGGCCGGCCGGCGTCACGTTCGTGCTCGCGCTCTACAGCTACCCGATCGCCTACGTGCTGGCGCAGCCCGCCTTCGCCCGCATGCACGGCGCGCTCGAGGGCGCGGCCCGGATCGCGGGCGCCGGCCCCTACCGGGCGCTCGTCGACATCACGCTGCCGCTGCTGTTGCCCACGATCCTGGCCGCGGCGGCGCTGGTGTTCATGTCAGCGCTCGCCAACTTCGGCATCCCGGCGGTGATCGGCTTCCCGGCCAAGTTCTACGTGCTCACCACGCGCATCTACGCGACGGTGCTCAACTTCGACCAGCGCGACCACCTCCAGCTCGCGGCGGCGCTCTCGCTGCTCCTGGTCGTCGTGGCAGCCGCCGTGCTCCTCCTCCAGGGACGCCTGCTCGCGCGCCGCGGCTTCACGGTGATCGGGGCGCGCGGCGCCGAGCCGCTGCCGGTCGTGCCGCTCGGGCCGCTGCGCTGGCCGCTCTGCCTGGCGCTGTGCCTGTTCGTGCTGGTGGCGGCGGTGCTGCCGGTCGGCGCGGTCGCCCTCACCTCGCTCACGCGCATCTACGGCCTGCCGCTCGGGCCGGCGAATCTCACGCTCGCCAACTGGGAGACGCTGCTGACCGGCCTGCCGGCGGCGCAGCGCGCGCTCGGCAACAGCTTCCTGCTCGCGGCCGGGGCGGCCACGCTGATCGCCCTGCTCGGGCTGCTGCTCGCCTATCTGCTCGTGCCGGGCCGCCTCGGCGGACTCGGGCGCGGCACACGGGCCGTCGACCACTCGGGCGCTCGCCACTCAGCCGCCAGCGCGAACAACAGCGGGTGGCTCAGAGGCGGCCTGGCCGGGGTGATCGAGACGCTGATCGCGCTGCCCTACGCGGTGCCGGGCACGGTGGTGGCGCTGGCGATGATCCTGGCCTGGATCCGGCCGCTGCCACTGCTGGAGATCAGCATCTACAACACGATCTGGATCCTGCTGGTGGCCTACGTGGCGCGGTTCCTGGCTTTCGGCGTGCGGGCGGCCGGTGCGGCGCTGCGCGGCCTCGATCCGGCGCTCGAGGAGGCGGCGCGCGTGGCCGGGCGGGGTGCGCTGGGAACGCTGCGCGACATCGTGCTGCCGCTGCTGCGCCCGAGCCTGGCCGGGGCGTGGTTCCTCGTCTTCATCCCGGCGTTCTCGGAGCTGACGCTCTCGGTGCTGCTCTGGTCGGTGGGCAACGAGACGATCGGCGTGATGGTGTTCAGCCTGCACGAGCAGGGCAAGATCCTGCTCAGCGCCGCGCTCGCCACCCTGCTCACCGCGTTCGTCTTGCTCGTGAGCCTGGCCGCGCGCCGCCTCACCGGCGACGAGATCGGCTAGTAGGGCCCTGACCGGCTCCCCCCTACGCCGGCCGCCCCGGGGAACCGCGCTCCGGGTCCGCGCGGAGCCCTCGGCTCGGCTGCTGCGGCGGCGTGGCGGGTCCCGGCTCAGGCGCGGGTCGCCACCGCCTCGAGGCACTCGGCGTCGATCCGTGTCGTGCCGTCGCTGGCGCGATTGTTGTCGGCGAAGAAGCCGGCCAGGTCGGCCCGGAGCGCGGCCTGCCGATCCGGATCAAGGCCGGCGTAGGCGCGCTGGATCGCCCCGAGATTGGCGATGTAGAGCTCGGCGACCTCGGCGGGACCGAACGGGTAGGCGAGCGGGTAGACCCGGGGCGTCGTTCGCAGGGCGGTCACGCCGGCGCCGAGGTACTCGCGGACGCTCGCCTCGACACCCCAGAGCACGGGCGGGCGGGTGAGCGGCGGTAGCGGCGCGTACTTGCAGACGAGCAGAAAGAGCTGGCCGACGAAGCTGCGCGGCGTCCAGTTCAAGAGCGCGATGCGCCCGCCCGGTCGGCAGACCCGCAGCAACTCCGCGGCCGCGTGCTCCGGGCGCGGCGCGAACATCACGCCGAACGCGCTGGCCACCAGATCGAACGCGCCGTCGGCGTAGGGCAGCGCTTCGGCGTCGCCCTCGTCGAAACGGATCGCCAACCCCTCGGCGGCTGCCGCCGCGCGCGCCTGGGCCAGCAGATTCGGCGCGAAGTCGAGCCCGGTCACGGTCGCGCCGGCGCGCGCGGCGGCGAGCGCGACGTTGCCGGTGCCGCAGGCCACGTCGAGCACCCGCTCGCCCGGCCGCAGGCCCAGACGTCGGACGAGGTCCTCGCCGGAGGACGATTCGTAGCGCGCGATCTGCCCGAAGTCGCCCGCCAGCCAGGTCGCCCGCAGCCCTGCCTTGATCGCCTCGATCGGGGGGAGCTTTGTCTCCATGTCGGCACTCCTTCTCGTTCTGCCGGCCGGCCTCGCCCGCCGGGCACCTCCAGCATGCGCGGCCGCCGGCCACCCCGCCACCGACAACCCGGACAACCACCCTGACAGGTCGCGGCCGAGGGTCGTTGACCGGGTGCTATGATGAGGCCGGGTGGCCAGACCACGCAGGGGGACTCGTGGACGAACGCGCCGAGCCGACTTTCGGCGACCTCCTCCGTCGCTTCCGCGAGCGTGCCGATCTGACGCAGGAGGCATTGGCCGAGCGCGCCGGCCTGAGCGTCGATGCGATCGGGCTGCTGGAGCGCGGCGCGCGGCGCCACCCGCAGCGCTTCACCGTGCAACAACTGGCCGCGGCGCTGGTCCTCTCAGACGACGAGCACGCTCGCTTCGCCGCCGCCGCGCGCCGCGACCGCCGCGGTGGCGCCTCCCCCGACCTCCCGCCGGACTGGCCGGCGCTCCCGCTCCCGGCGACGACGTTCGTCGGGCGCACGGCCGAGATCAGCGAGCTCACCCACCTGCTCACGGGTCCGCGGGTGCGGCTGGTCACCCTGACCGGGCCCGGCGGCGTCGGCAAGACGCGCCTTGCCCTCGAGGTGGCCGCGCGCCTGGCCGACACGTTCGCGGACGGGGTGGCGTTCGTGCCGCTGGCACCCCTGCGCGAGTCCGACCTGGTACCCGGCGCCATCGCGCGGGCGCTCGGCATCCCGACCGCGGGCGGACGGGCACCGCTGGCGGCGCTGACAGCCGCCCTGCGCGCGAGCCGGCTGCTCGTCATCCTCGACAACTGCGAGCACCTCCTGCCCGCGCTGCCGCTGGTGGCCGAGTTGCTGGCGGCGTGCCCCGGGCTGGCTGTGCTGGCGACGAGCCGCGCGCCGCTCCGCCTGAGCGCGGAGCAGCAGTACCCGGTGCCGC
>JBHOQZ010000962.1:0-2641 GCA_042408635.1 Chloroflexota bacterium | reverse complement strand
CCACCTCGGCCGGGTGCAGCCGCCGCCAGCGGCCGAGTGGCAGCTCGCCCAGCTCGAGCGGGCCGACGCGCTCGCGCCGCAGGCGCCGCACCGGGTGGCCGACGGCGGCCGCCATCAACCGGATCTGGCGCTTGCGCCCCTCCCGGATCGTCAGCAGCAGCTCGGCCGCGTCGCCGTGGGCGGCCACGAGCTCGACCCGCGCCGGCAGGGTCCGGCGCCCCTCGATCACCACGCCCTCGCGCAGCCGGCGCAGCGCGGCCGCGTCGGGCACGCCGGCCACCAGCGCCCGGTACGTCTTCTCGACCTCGTGGCGCGGGTGCGTCAGCCGCAGCGCCAGCTCCCCGTCGTCGGTCAGCAGGAGCAACCCCTCGGTGTCGGCGTCGAGGCGGCCGACCGGGAAGACGCGCGGCGCCGGCGGGACCAGATCGAGCACGGTCGGCCGACCCAGCTCATCGCGCGCCGTCGTCACGTAGCTGGCGGGCTTGTGCAACAGCAGATAGGTTGGCGCGGCCGGCAACCGGAGCGGCCGCCCGTCGACTGTCACGGCGTCGCGCACCGGGTCGACGCGCACCCCCAGCTCGGTCACGACCGCGCCGTTCACGCGCACGCGCCCGGCGCGGATCAGCTCCTCGCTGGCCCGGCGTGAGGCGACCCCGCCCCGGGCCAGCACCTTCTGCAGCCGCTCGCCCGACCCGGTCGGCTCGCTCGCGGCACCGGGGCCCGCCTGCCCTGTTCGGGGCTCACCGGGAGCGCCGGCCCGCACCACGCGGCCGGCGGCGGAGCGGGCCGGGTCGTCGGCACGACCCGGCCGGGCAGTCTGGGCGCGATCGGCGCGTTTCACGGCTGGTGCTCCTGCGAGGGCGTGCGCGGGCACGTGGACGACGCAGCGACGAGGTCTCTCCGAGGATAGCACAGGCGGTCGCCCGGCCGCAGGCGGCGCGGGCCGCGGGCGCGGGGTTGAGCGAGCGAGGAAGGAAGCTGTCGGTGATTGGGTGCCTGTGTCGGCATGGCGACATCATCTTGCCGGAGGGCGTGCTACTCTACAGCCACAGGAAAGCGAACCGATCCGGTAGAATAACAGCGGCGGATCGGGAGAGACCTCCAGGAGGAAAAGAGCGTGAGCGACCGCATCGAGCACGACATCACCAGCGTCAACACCAAGCTCCAGACGTTCATGGGCAGCCTCACCCCGGGCGAGCGCCAAGTGATGAGCGGGATCCTCGAGGCCGCGCGCGATGGCCTGAGCAACCGCGACGTCGCAGGCTACGACGCCGGTGATCTCGTCACCAAGATCAACTGGGACGCGCTGACGACGATGTCGGTCACCCCGACCCAGATCAGCGACCGCAACCTCGGCCCCGACGCCGGCAGCAACCGCTAACACGCCGATCCTGCCCGTCCAACTGGACACCGCGGCTCCACTCGATCGAGTGGAGCCGCTCTCGTTTGCCCGGTGGCACCCACCGGGCCGGCGCCGCCTCCCCCTTTGCCACCGATCGGCTGGAGCGCCTGGAGCCTCGTTTGCCCGGCCGCGCCAGCCGGGCCGGCGCCGCCTCCCCGGTTGCCGCGCCGCTGCCGCCCCGTCCGGGGACCAGGACAGCGCCGGCGCGGCGGGCGCCCGGCTACTGACCTGAAGCCGACAGACCGCGCCCCGCCAGCGCCGCCTCCAAGTCGTCCACCGAGTTGAACGACGCCACCGTGAACAGGAACGCGCGCAGGCTGCCACTGCGCTGGCGCAGCGCCTTGAGCTGGTCGCCGATCGGGCTGACGAACCCCGGCGCCGAGGCGTAGTTGCCGTAGAAGGCGAAGTAGGCCTGGTTCAGCCGCCGGACGCGGTAGCCGTCCGCCACCAGCCACTGCCGCTCCGCCTCCATAAAGCGTTCCGCTTCCTCCACCTGCCCGGCTGCCAGCAGCGCCTCCGCCCGCTCCCGGATCGCGCGCAGCCGCCGCCCGAACTCGGTCTGCTGGGGGTTGCCGCTCCCCGCGCCGCTCTGGGCGCTCGCCTCCGGCCGCTGCAGCCCGTAGAACCGCTCCAGCGCGTGCCAGCCGACCTCCTCCCCCACCATTTCGGCCGCCGTCTCGTTGAGCGTGATCATGCGCGGGTCGCGCTCGAGGTCGAGCGCGTAGCGCCAGCCCACGGGCTGGAGCGTGAAGAACTGGTGCGCCCACTCGTGCGCCAGCGTCGGCAGCAGCCATTCGAGCGAGCCGGTCGGCGGGATCATGCTCGGGTAGACGCCGAGGCCACCGATCTTGACGACGATGGCCGACACGCCCTCGGCGGCCACCCGCTCCTCGATCGCCGTCGCCTCGTCGTCCGTCAGGCCGCCCCGAAGCGTCTGCGCGAAGATCCGCTCGATGCGGTCCCGCCGCGACACGACCAGCACGTCCGGCAGCGCCACGAACTCGAACTGCACGGGCGGAAAGACGCGCTCCTCCCCCAGCACCGACCACTCGATTCCCAGGTCGGCCAGCGAGGCGGCGATCTGCCGCTGGAGGATGCGCTCGGCCTCGTCGCGCAGGGCGTCATCGGCGCGCCGGGGCGCCGCGAGGTAGCGGCGCACCACCGCCACCTCCTCGGCCGGGGTGGCACCGGCGCCGTCCCCCGCGCGCACGTCCGCCGAGGCCGAGCCGGGCCGGGCCG
>JBHOQZ010000950.1:0-2909 GCA_042408635.1 Chloroflexota bacterium | reverse complement strand
GCTGAGCGGCAGCGCGCGCTCTACGACCTGTTGTTTGCGGCACCCGCCGGTGCGGGTGCCGCGGAGTGGGCGCCCACCGGCGCGGCAGCCGCCGCGCGCGGTGGGGCAGCCTGAGGAGGCAGCTATGGCAGGCAATCCGCTACGCGAGCTGAACCGTTTCGGCCAGAGCGTCTGGTACGACAACGTCGCCCGCGGTCTGATCAAGGACGGCACGATCAAGCGGCTGATCGAGGAGGACGGCGTCACCGGCCTGACGTCGAACCCCACCATCTTCGAGAAGGCGATCACGGGCAGCGCGGACTACGACGACGCGCTGCGCCGCCTCACCTCTGCCGGCAAGGATCCATACCAGACCTACGAGGCGGTCGCCGTGGAGGACATCCAGGCCGTGGCCGACCTGCTGCGCCCGGTCTACGACCGGACGGGCGCGCTGGACGGCTACGCATGCCTCGAGGTGGCGCCGACGCTCGCCAATGACACCGAGGCGACGATCACCGACGCGCGGCGGCTCTGGCGCGAGCTCGGCCGCCCCAACGTGATGATCAAGGTGCCCGGCACCGAGGCGGGGCTGCCGGCGATCGAAGCGCTGATCGGGGAGGGGATCAACGTCAACGTGACGCTCCTCTTCGACGTCGACAACTACGCCCGTGTGGCGAACGCCTACATTGCAGGGCTCGAACGGGCCGTGGCCGCCGGCCGCGACCTGAGTCGCATCGCCTCGGTCGCCAGCTTTTTCGTCAGCCGCGTCGACACGGCCGTCGACAACCAGATCGAGGCGAAGCTGAAGACGCTGCCCGATAGGGCGCCGGAGCGCGAGCGCCTGGCCGGGCTGCTGGGCAAGGCGGCGATCGCCAACGCCAAGATCGCCTACCAGCGGTTCGAGCAGATCTTCGCCGAGGAGCGCTTCGCCCGCCTCAAGGCGAAGGGCGCGCAGCTCCAGCGGCCGCTCTGGGCGAGCACCAGCACCAAGAACCCCGCCTACCGCGACGTGATGTACGTCGAGGAGCTGATCGGCCCGCACACGGTCAATACGATGCCGACGCAGACGCTCGAGGCGTTCCGCGATCACGGGCGGGTCGAGCGCACGCTCGACCGCGACGTCGAGGGAGCGCGGCGGGTCTGGCAGGAACTGGGCGAGGTCGGTATCGACCTGAAGGCTGTGACGCGACAGCTCCAGATCGACGGCGTGCGGCTGTTCGCCGAGTCGTTCGATAGCCTGGTCAAGAGCGTCGCGGGCAAGCGCCAGGCGGTCGCGACCTGATCGCCCCCCCGGCCGCCCAATGCTGGGGGGATCGCCACCCGGCCCGCCTATTGCTGGGAGGTGACGAGGGTTCCTCTGGCCTCGAAGGCTGGGGGTGAGCCGGTCGCTCCTGGCCGCCAATGCCAGGGTGACGAGAGCGGCGCCGCGCTTGCAACCCTGGGGGTGAGGGACGGGAAGTCGGCTTCATCGGTGAGGGGGCGGCCCGCCGGGCGGCCACGCGCGATTACGGGAAAGAGGAGAGGAACGGTGCAGCTTGGTTTCGTCGGCCTGGGACGCATGGGCTACAACATGGTGCTGCGGTTAGTGCGCGGCGGCCACCAGGTCGTCGCCTACAACCGCACGGCCGAGAAGACGCGCGAGATCATGCAGGAGGGCGCGGACGGCGCATTCTCGCTCGAAGAGCTGGTGCAGAAGCTCGAGGCGCCGCGCACCGTCTGGCTGATGCTGCCGGCCGGGCCGGTGACGGGCGAATACGTGCAGGACCTCATGAAGCTGCTGAGCCCCGGTGACACGATCGTCGACGGCGGCAACTCGCGCTGGCTCGACACCAAGGCGCGCGCCAAAATGGTCCACGACGCCGGCTTCTACTACGTCGACTGCGGCACCAGCGGCGGTGTCTGGGGCTTGAAGAACGGCTATTGCCTGATGGTCGGCGGGGAGAAGGCGCAGTTCGACCGGCTCAGCCCGATCTTCCGCACGCTCGCGGCCGACGGGGACCAGGGCTTCGACTACATGGGTCCGAGCGGCGCCGGGCACTTCGTCAAGATGGTCCACAACGGCATCGAGTACGGGATGATGCAGGCGTACGGCGAGGGGTTCGAGATCATGCGCGCGAGCGAGTACGGTGAGGAGCTCGACCTCGCCGCGATTGCGGACCTCTGGAACCACGGCAGCGTCGTGAAATCCTGGCTTTGCGAGCTCGCCGCACTCGCCTTCCGCGAGGACCCCGACCTCGAACGCATCCGCGGCTACGTCGAGGACTCGGGCGAGGGACGCTGGACGGTGCAGGCCGCGATCGACACGAACGTGCCGGCGCCGGTCATCACCCTCTCGCTCCAGATGCGCTTCCGCTCGCGCCAGGAGGACTCGTTCTCGGCCAAGGTGCTGGCGGCGCTGCGCAACCAGTTCGGCGGCCACGCCGTGAAACTGGCCGACGGATCGTGACGTGACCGCGACCGAGCCGAACCCGCTGCGCCTGGGACTGCGCCGCCAACGCAGCCCCGAGCCCGCGGTCATGGTGATCTTTGGGGCGACGGGCGACCTCACCCAGCGCAAGCTGCTCCCCGCGCTCTACAACCTCGCCTTCGATCACCTGCTGCCACCCAGCTTCGCCGTGATCGGCGTCGGTCGCCGCCCCATCGACGAGGAGGCCTTCCGCGACTCGCTGCGCCGCTCCCTCGAACGGTTCTCGCGCCGCCCCGTCAATGACGCCCTCTGGGAATCGTTCGCGCGGCGGATTTGCTATCAGCCGGTCAACTTCGACGACCCCGGGTCGTACCACGAGCTGCGCGTGCGCCTCGATCAGATCGACGGCGAGTGCGGCACCGGCGGGAACCGCGTCTTCTACCTGGCGCTGCCGCCTTTGCTCTACGAGGGGATCATCGAGCGCCTGGGCGTGGCCGGGCTGGCGCACCGCCCCAGCTATGCC
>JBHOQZ010000947.1:0-3206 GCA_042408635.1 Chloroflexota bacterium | reverse complement strand
CGGGAAGTTGGGCAGGGGTGCTGGTTCGTCTCTCCGGTCGGGAGGGACGGTGAGGAGGCTGGCGTGGGGTGGCGACGGTGCCTGGCGCTGGCCGGGTGGTGCGGGAAGGCGGGTGTCATGGGTGTGCCAGGGTTAGGCGGTGGCCGGCGTGCGGGTATCCGCCGGCGGGTGCGGGGTCGAGGCACCTGTTGAGGCCGCGCGGGCGGCGTCGCCGCGGCGGTAGCTCTCGTCGAGGAGCTCGACGATGTGGCACACGCGCATCGTCGAGCCGCGCTGCTCCAGGCCCGCTTCGAGCTGGATGTAGCAGCCGGGGTTGGCGGTGGCGATCACGTCGGCGCCGGTGGCGGTCGCGTTGTCGAGCTTGCGGTTGGCGAGGCGACGGCTCATGTCGGGGTTGGTGAGGTTGTAGACGCCGGCGCTGCCGCAGCACATTGCCGACTCGTTCATCTCGACCAGCCGCACGCCGGGAATCGCGCGCAGGAGCTGGCGCGGCGGCTGCGTGATCCGCTGGGCGTGGGCGAGGTGGCACGGCTCCTGGTAGGTCACCGTCAGCGGCAGCTCGCCCAGCCCCTCCCGGTTCAGCCCCAGCTCGACAAGGTACTGCGTGATGTCCTTCACCCCGGCGGCGAAGCGCTTCGCCCGCTCGGCCCACTCTGGGTCGTCGTGGAGCAGGTGCGGGTACTCCTTGAGCGCGGCGCCGCAGCCGGCCGAGTTGAGGATCACGGCGTCCAGCGCCTCCACCTCGAACGCCGCGATGTTGCGCCGCGCCATCTCGCGCGCCCGGTCGCGCTCGCCGCTGTGGGCGTTGAGCGCGCCGCAGCAGATCTGATCGGCCACCAGCACGACCTCGCAGCCGTTGCGCAGCAGCACCCGGATGGTGGCGCGGTCGATCTCGGCGAACGCCGTGCTCATGATGCAGCCGGTGAAGAGGCCGACGCGGGCGCGCGGCTCGCCGGCCGGCAGGTAGCGCTGGCCGCGCGGCACGATGAAGTCGGGGTCGATGCGGGGCAGGAACGCCTCCGCCTGGTCGAGCCGCAGCAGCTTGAGCACGCCGGAGCGGCGCACGAGTTGCTGGGCGCCGCTCCGCTGGTAGAGGCGCATGGCGGCGGCCGCGGCGCGGAACAGCCCTGGCTTGGGGAAGAGCTGGCCGAGCACGAGCCAGCGCAGCAGGCGCACCGGGATCGAGTGGCGCTGCTCCTGCTCCATCTGCGCCCGCAGCGCCACGCCCAGCTCCTCCATGCGCACGCCGGCCGGGCAGATGGCGGTGCAGGCGTCGCAGAGCAGGCAGTTCAGCTCGTGCTCGACCACGTCGGGCGTGAGGTCGAGGTAGCCCTCGTGGAGCGCGCGCGCCATCGCGATGCGCCCGCGCGGCCCCTCCTCCTCGGCGAACGTCTCCTGGTAGGTCGGGCAGACCGAGAGGCAGAGCCCGCACCGGATGCAGGCATTCATGTTCGCCTCTTCCTGGGCGAGGAGGCGGCGCAGCGGCTGCGGGCCGGCCACTCGGGTCTTCGACCCGGGGGACACAGGGTGCATCATGTTGGCGCGGCGACCGGCGGCGAAACGGGCGTGGTCATCGCCTCCCCCTTTCCTCGGCCTCAGCGCAGCGGCAGTTGGGTCAGCACGCGGCCGGCCGCCTCGACCGTCTGGCCGGGGAAGATGCCGAGCCAGAGCGTGCCGGCGGCCGCGACCGCGATCACCGCCGCGATCTGGAGCGTCGGCTGGTGCAGCAGCACGTGCCGATCCGGCCCCTGCATGTACATGAGCACGACCACGCGCAGGTAGTAGAACGCCGCTACCGCGCTGGTGAGCACGCCGACGATCGCCAGCTCGACGTAACCGGCCTGGACTGCCGCGCCGAACGCCATGAGCTTCGCTAGGAAGCCGGCGGTGAACGGCACCCCTGCCAGCGAGAACATGAAGAGCGCCATGGCCGCGGCCAGCAGCGGCCGCCGGTAGGCGAGGCCGGTGAAGTCCTCCAGGCTGGTCGGCTCGGTGCCGGGACCGTCCACCGCCGCCACCACCGCGAAGGCGCCCAGGTTCATGAAGCTGTAGGCGAGCAGGTAGAAGGTGGCCGCGCCGATGCCGCCGATGCTGCTAGTGCCCATGCCCACCCCGGCCGCGATGGGCACCAGCACGTAGCCCGCCTGGGCGATGCTCGAGTAGGCGAGCATCCGTTTGATGTTCGCCTGCGCGATCGCGCCGACGTTGCCCAGGATCATCGTCAGGATCGCGATCACCGTCAGCACGACCGTCCACTCGCGCTCGAGGGCGGGAAAGGCGCCGGTGAGCACGCGGATCAGCCCGGCGAACGCCGCCACTTTGGTCCCCACGGACATGTAGGCGGTCACCGCGGTCGGCGCGCCCTGGTAGACGTCGGGCGTCCACATGTGGAACGGCACGAGCGCGAGCTTGAAGCCGAGCCCGACCAGGATCAGCCCGGCGCCGGCCAGCAGCATCGGGTTGGTGAGCACCTGCGGGTTGGCGAGCGCGGTCGCGATCCGCCCCAGGTTCGTGCTGCCGGTCGTTCCGTAGACGAGCGCCGTGCCGTAGAGCATGAAGCCGATCGAGAAGGAGCCGAGCAGGAAGTACTTGAGCGCCCCCTCCTGGCTCCCCGTCTGGCTGCGCGCGAAGCCGGTCAGCACGTAGAGCGAGATCGAGAGCACCTCGATCCCGAGGAAGAGAAGGATCAGGTCGGCCGAGCCGACCATGATGAGCATGCCGCAGGTGGCGGTGAGCAGCAGCGCCCAGTACTCGCCCCGGTTGCCCCCCTCGATGGCGACGAAGTCGCTCGAGAGCAGCACCGACAGCCCCGACACGATCAGGCAGGCGGCCGCCAGCGCGACCCCCATGTCGTCGGAGACGAAGAACCCGCTGAACCCCTGGAGCGTGCGGCCGCGCAGCGGAATCAGGAGCCCGCCGGCCACCACGATCCCCAGCAGCGTCACCCAGGGCAAGAGGCGCCGCTGCCGCTCCGGCAGCGCGACGTCGAGCACCAGGACGACCATCGCCGCGACGACCAGCGCCAGCGCGGGCGCAATCATCTGCCACTCGGTCGAGCTGATCGTCGTGGGCGTCATCGTTCGTTCTCCGTGGCGGGCAGGTCGTGCCGGATCGGCTGCGCGCCATCGACCGGCGCGGTCGCCGGCCGAAGCGTGGCGGGCACGGGCCAGGCCGGCAGCAGGCCGCCCAGCTCGGGCAGCGCCGCC
>JBHOQZ010000941.1:0-1710 GCA_042408635.1 Chloroflexota bacterium | reverse complement strand
CTTGAACGGCACCAGCCCGACCTCGGCGCGCGAGAGCCAGAGGTTGGCGACTTCTTTGTCCACCTGCGGAATCCAGAGCAGGTTCGGCCGCTTCGCCGCCAGGAACCGGGCCCGGTTGTCGCCCATGTCGACGTCCATCGGGCCGATGAGCAGGATGTGGCGCTCCGAGGCGAGGACCGAGTCCATGTCGAACCACTTGGCGATGTTCGAGAGCACGACCGCGTCGAAGAGCTTCGGCGCCTCGAGTTTGAAGAACTGGTCGCTGTCGACGCCGTTGGCGATGTAGACGCCCTTGGGATCGCGCTTCGCCTCCGCCGCCTGGATGTAGATGTTGAAGGCGGAACCGGCGCGCAGCTCCTCCATCTGGGCGACGAAGAGGTCGGTGTCGACGTGCTCCATGAACTGCGTGTCGTCGACGTGGTCCCAGGCGTAGGGGATGCCGAGTGCCCTCGCCACCGGCGCGTACTCTGGCGCCAGGATCACCAGGAAATCGAGCTTGAGCCGGCGCAACTGGGCGACCACGAACGGCACCAGGTAGCGGTTGTACTTCTGGTACAGGGCGAACTGGCGGAACGGCGGCACGATCACCGGCCGCAGCGCGTAGATGCGGGGCGCCACCTGGCGAAAGTGCGGCACGCGCTGCATGACCCAGCGCACCATCGTGGCGCGGTTGCGCGTCAGGTCGGACGGCTCGATGTAGAAGACGGTGTGGCCCAGCGCCGCCAGCTCCTCGGCGAACTTCTGCGGCCGCTGGTGGATGAACTCCCAGTGGATGAGGCTGATGATCCCGATGCGCATGGGCTCTCCGCTGTCCTGTCGCGCCGGTCTGTCGCCGGCGGGCGCCGCGGCCCGACGGCCACCCACGCCTCAACGCGCGGCGGCCCATCCCGCAGGCGACCTATGATACCACCCGCCGTGCCGATCGCCACCACCGCCGGGAGTGGGGTCTGCACGCTTCCGGGTGAAACGACCGGGCCGCGCGGGGATCAGCCCGGGCGTCCGGGTAGGCAGGCTTCACCCAGGGCGGTGGAGACCCGCGCGTGGGCGGCCGCGCCAACGCCGCTGTTGTGCTTGGCGGCCGGACCGCGCCGGTGGTGACCGGGCGGGGGCCGCTCGATCAGTCGTGCTGCTGATTTCCGGGCGACCCGGGTGCCGTCCCCGGCGTGCCCAACCCCTCGTAGAGCCGGATCAGGCCCGAGTCGTCCTCCGGGCCGAGACCGGCCGCGGCGGCGAGCTTGTAGACCTGGCGGGCGACGGCGGCCAGGAACACCGGCATGCCCAGCTCATCGGCCGTGTCCACGACGATGCCCAGATCCTTCACCTGGATGTCCAGGACGCTGCGCGGCGGGGTGAAGGCGCGGTCGATCATGCGCGGCACGCGATCGCGGAACATCCACGAGCCGCCCGCGCTCTGGCTCACGATCTCGTAGACCTGGCGCAGATCGAGCCCCGAGCGCGCGGCCAGCGCCATCGCCTCGGCCGACGCCGCGATGTTTACACACGCCATGAGCTGGTTGATCATCTTCATCGACTGCCCGTCGCCGGCACGGGGCCCGACGTGCCAGATGCGCGCCGGGTCGCCGATGATCTCCAGCAGGGGGCGGGCTGCCGCCAGCGTTGCGGCCGGGCCACCGACCATGATCGAGAGCGTGCCGGCGGCCGCCGCTGCGACCCCGCCGCTCATCGGCGCGTCGAGCGCGCGCAGCCCGC
>JBHOQZ010000940.1:0-7629 GCA_042408635.1 Chloroflexota bacterium | reverse complement strand
GCTGATCGAGCTGCTGGCCGCCGAGTAGGTGTGAGGAGGCCCCCCCGGCCCCCCAATCCGGGGGTGACGGGGTGTCGTCGCTTCCAGCGGGTGGCCGGGGGCGCGGGGCTGGCCCCCATCCTGCACCCTTCAGGGTGTAACACTGCTCTCTGGAGGTGCGGCGGCATGGCCGGCACGAAGCACAACGAGAAGGACCAGAACCAGCAGCGGGAGGAGCCGACGGCGGCGGCTCGCGCCGAGCACAAGCGCGACGTCGGCAAGGAGCTGAAGGGCGAGAACCGCACGGGCAACGAGGGGCGCCACGGCCGCCACCCCGGGCGCGGCCAGCACGCCCACCACTCCGGCGACGGCGCATAGCCCGCCGCCAACCTACCCGCCGTCTCAACCGAAGCGACGAGCCGGGGCGGCGAGGTCTCGATGTACCTCGCCGCCCCGGCTCGTTCATGGCCCAGCTACGGAGCCCAGGAAACAGCCCCACCCGGCCTCAGGCTGGCACCCGTCCCTCCCCCCAAGGCTTGAGGGGCTGGGAGGCCGCCCGCCCGGACCTAGCAGCCCCAGCCGCCGTAGAAGTAGGAGTAGGGCGAGTAGCCGTAGTAGGCGTAGGGCTGGTACATCCAGTTCGGGGTCGGCTGGTAGAAGCGGTAGTACGGGGCGAGGTAGTAGCCGCTGATGAACTGCGCGCCCGACGGGTAACCGTAGTAGCCCGGCGTGATGTAGGTGTAGGCCAGGCCCGTGCCGCACCCGTAGCCGGCGCCGTAGCCGTAGCCGTACCCGGTGCCCGACCCGGAGCCGTAGCCGCTCCCCATCGCGTTCTGGGCGTTGTAGAGGTAGCCGCCGCCCGGCGGCAGCCCCATGTTCGGGTCGCCCGGCCCGGCGCTGCCCATCCGGCCCGAGCTCACCGGCACAGCGCGCAGCTCCGTCCAGCTCGCCACGTCCGAGAAGCTGAACTTGAAGTCGTTCGAGCGGTTGACGATCTGCACCTTCTGCAGGTTGGCGGTGACCTTGACCGTCACCGCCACGCTCTGCACGTCCTGGGGCACGTTGGTGATCTTGCCCGAGAGCGTGCGCGAGCCCGCCGTCTGCTGGTCGAGCTCGATCTTCAGCCCGCTCGTCGTCTGAGCGGCGGCGACCGGCGCCAGCGCGAGCGCCACCACGGCGCAGAGGAGGATGAGCCACGGTTGCCAGTGTCTACGCATCCGTTTCTCCAGACCCCTTACCCATGTTCACGTGAGGATTGTACGCTCCAAGGACAATGCGCCGCAATCCGCGCGCTGCGGTGCCCATCCGGGGCAGCTTACCCTCCCCATGGGCCAGCGTCAACCGCCTGAGCCCGGCTCCGGCTGGGCGCGGGTCTCGTCCCGTCCGCCGTGGATCCAAGCAGAAGGCCGATCCTGCCGGTTGGGCGGGTGGGGCGCCGCCGGATCCTCACCCGGCATCAGGGAGCGGCCGGCCGGGTCGAGGCCGAGGGCAGCGGCGGCTGCACGGCAACGCCCAGCCAGAAGGCGTCGATCGCCCGGACCACCTCCACGAACGCGGCGAACTCCACCGGCTTGACGACGTAGCTGTTGGCCCCGGCGGCGTAGGCGGCCGCGATGTCGCCCTCGTGGCGGCTCGACGTCAGCACGACCACCGGCACCGTCCGCAGGGCCGGGTCGGCCCGCAGCTCGCGCAGCAGCTCCAGCCCGCTCAGCCGCGGCAGCTTGAGGTCGAGCAGCACCAGCGCGGGCAGGTCCGCGCCGGCCGCGCGCCCGCGCAGGTAGGCCAGGGCCGCTACTCCGTCGGAGGCGACATCGGGCTCGGCCAGGCCGCAGCGCCGGAAGGCGCGGCGCGTGAGCATCACGTCGTCCGCGGTATCCTCGACGAGCAGCACCGCCGCGGCTCGGTCCGTGCCGCTTGAGCCGCCGGGCTCGTCCCCCGGCTGTGGCTCGGGCAGCCGGGCGCGGGTGACCTCCGACCCGAGCGGTGCAGCCGACTCCCCCATCCCCATCGCGGCGCGGCCGGGCTACTTGGCGGGGACTTCCACACGCGCGCGGATGTCCGCGTGTGCGTGCGGCTGCACCGGCTTGAGCGGCGCGGTAGGCATCTCGGTCGGCCCGGGTGCGACGGTGGGCTGGAGGTCGGCCAGCGGGGAGGCGGCTGCGCGGCTGCGCGGCAGGCGCACGTAGAAGGTCGCGCCCTGGTTGGGCCCCTCCGATTTGGCCCAGGCCTCGCCGCCGTGGCGCTCGACGATCCGGCGCACCAGCGCCAGCCCGATGCCGGTGCTTTCGTATTCGTCGGCGGTGTGCAGGCGCTGGAAGACCTGCCAGATCCGGTCGTGGTAGAGCATGTCGAAGCCGATGCCGTTGTCGCGCACCCAGAGGCGAACGCAATCGGGCCGGTCGGGGTCGGGGTCGTCGGCGCCGATGGTGATGGTCGGCGCCTCGGCGTGGCGCGTGTACTTGAGCGCGTTGGAGACCAGGTTCTGGAACACCTGGCCGATCACACCCGCGTCGCACACGACCGTGGGCAGCCGTCGCACCTCGACGCGCACGCCGCGCTGCGCGATCTCCTGCTGGAAGTCGCCCAGCACCTCGCGCGCGACGGCGCCCAGGTCGACCGCGCGCACCGCCAGCTCGCGGCGGCCGAGCCGCGAGAAGTCGAGCAGGTCGTCGATCAGCGCCGCCATCCGTCGCACCCCGGCGCGCACGCGCTCGAGGTAGCCACGCCCCTCGTCGTCGAGCCGGTCGCCGTAGTCCTCGATCACCGCCTCCGAGAAGCCCGAGATCGCCCGCAGCGGGGCACGCAGGTCGTGCGAGATCGAGTAGGCGAAGGCGTCGAGTTCCTGGTTCGCCTTGCGCAGCTCGACGGTGCGCTGGTCGACCAGATCCTCCAGGTGCTCCGAGTAGGCGCGCAGCTCCGACTCCATCGCCTTCTGCTGGCGCACGTCGCGGGCGACGATGATCGTCACCTGGACCTGCCCCTCCGGGTCGCGCACCGTGCGCCCGTTGAGGCTGACCGCAATCGGCGTGAGCAGCCCATCGGCACCGGGGCTGCCGGCGAGCGTCGCCTCGTAGTCGCGCAGGTCGCCCGCGAGTGCTTGGCGCAGCCCGAGCTCGGCACGGCCGGGATCGACGAACAGGGCGCTGAACGGCCGGCCGAGCACGTCGCCGAGCGGGCAGCCGAGCAAATCGAGCGCGTAGCGGTTGACGCCGACGACGCGCCCCTGCGGATCGATGGTGAACAGCGCGTCGAGCATGGCGTCGGTGATGGCGATGCGCTCGCGGCGCTGGCGCCGGATCTCGCGCTCGTAGCCGAGGATGACCCCCTCCCCCTGGGCGAGGAGGCCGTAGCGGCGGCGTAGCGAGAGGAAGGCGATGGCGGGCGCGACCGTGATGATGTCCACGACGACCGTGTGCCAGTCGACGAGCGTGGCGAACGCCGCGGGGCTCGCCAGGATGTGCTCGGCGTGGACGGCGTGGTGGAGGCCGCAGGTGAGGAAGATGCCGAGCGTCGCCACCCCGAGTGCGTTGACGCCCTCCTGGCGGCTGCGCCAGAGCGACAGCCCCACCAGCGTCATGATGAGGAAATAGCAGACCGCGACGACGATATTCGCGCCGACGATGAGGGCCAGTTCGGGCGTCAGCACCTCGCACTCCCTTCCCGGGGACCTGGCAGGCTAGTCTGGGGCGCGTCGCTGCCGGTCCCGGGTTCCGCCGCGATCGGGGCGCGTGTGGACAGCGCAGGGACAACCCGCGTGGCGATTATACCACCGCGCGGCAACACGTCGCGTGCGGTCCCTCTGCTACGATGAGCGTCTGATGGACATCCCACCCCTGTTCGTGGACCTGGCCCTGGCGGCCGTGGCGGCGTTTGCCGGAGGCATCGTGGCCCGGCGCCTCGGCCTGCCCGTCATCCTCGGCTACCTGCTCGCCGGCTGCCTGATCGGGCCCTCCACGCCCGGCCCCGTGGTCGACCTGCACTCGGTCGAGGCGCTGGCCGAGATGGGGGTGGCCTTCCTCATGTTCGGGCTCGGCGCCGAGCTGTCGCTGGCGCGCCTGCGGCGCCTCGGGCGCGTCGCCGCGTTCGGGGGCACGCTCCAGATCCTGGGCACGATCGCGCTGGGCGTGGCGATCGGCCCCTGGCTCGGCCTCGGGCTGGATCTGCCCGGCTCGGTCTTCCTGGGCGGGTTGCTGGCGCTGTCGAGCACGGTGGTCGCGCTCAAGCTGCTGATGAGCCGCGGTGAGCTACCCACTCCCCACGGGCAGGCCGCGCTCGGCATCCTGATCGCGCAGGACCTGGCGCTGGTGCCGCTGGTGATCGTCCTGCCCGCGCTCGCCTCCGGCAGCGACGGCATCGCCCAGGAACTCGGCCTGGCCGCGCTCAAGGCCGGGATCATCTTGCTCGGGGCCTACCTGGCCGGGGTGCGGCTCGTGCCCTGGCTGCTCGGCCGCGCCGCCGTGGCCGGCTCGCGCGAGCTGTTCCTGATCGGCTCCGTCGGCCTCGCGCTCGGCACGGCGCTGGTGACGCAGGCGGTTGGGCTTTCGCCGGCCTTCGGCGCCTTCCTGGCCGGGGTGGTGGTCGCCGAGTCGGAGTACCACACCCAGGTGCTGGCCGAGACGCTCCCCCTGCGCGATCTGTTCGGGGCGCTCTTCTTCGTCTCGGTCGGCATGCTGATCGATCCGCTGCGCTTCTTCACCGAGGCGGGGGCGGTGGCGCTGCTCCTGGCGGCCACGCTCGTCGGCAAGGCGCTGATCGGCGCCGCCAGCGCGATGGTGCTGGGGCTGCCGCGCGGCTCGGCCCTGCTCACCGGGCTCAGCCTCGCCCAGATTGGCGAGTTCTCGTTCGTGCTGGGCCGGATCGGCGTCGACGCCGGCGCGATCCCGCCCGCCCTCTTCGATCTCACACTCAAGACGGCGCTCGCCAGCATCGTCATCGCGCCGTTCCTGGTGCGCGCCGGGCCGGTCCTGGCGCGCCTGACCGAGGGGGCGCCGCTACCGCACCGGCACGTGCCGGTGGGCGTGGGCACCGGGTCGGCGGACGAGCCGCGCGATCACGTCGTGCTCTGCGGCTTCGGCCGGCTGGGCCGGGAGGTGGCAGAGGTGCTGACCGAGCGGGGCGTGCCGTTCCTCGTCGTCGAGCTGGATCCCCAGATCGTGCGCGAGCTGCGCGCCGAGGGGATCCCGACCGTCTTCGGCGATGCCGGCAACCCGGTGGTCCTTGACCACACCGGTCTCGAACGGGCGCGCCTGCTGGCGGTGCTGATCAACGACGCCGATGCCGCCGAACTGGCGACCCGCTCCGCCCGCCAGCGCTTCCCCGACCTCGACATCGTCGTGCGCACGCGCGATCACCAGCAGGTTGAGCGGCTCTGGGCGGCCGGCGCCACCGAGGTGGTGCAGCCGGAGTTCGAGGCAAGCCTCGAGGTGATCCGCCACGTACTGCTCGGCTACGGCGCCGACGCCGACGACCTGGCCGACCTTGTCGACCGGCGCCGCCGCACCTTCTACCGCTCCGCCAAGGAGGTGTAACCCGGCCGCGCCGGTCGATGCCCTCGCCGGGTCACGCCGGTCGGATCGAGTCGCCCGGCGCGGCCTTGAGCCGCCGCCCGGCGCGCCTGCGCTGTTTTGGGTGATGCCGCCCGCCCAGGGCGCCGATCTCCGCACTCACCCGGCAGGGCACTGCCCCCGGCGGGCTTCGACGTTGACAGCGGCCCGCCCGCGCCCCTACGATCCCCCCGCTGTGTCCAAACCACGCGCGAGCGCGCTCGAAGCAGCGCCACCCACCCGCCACCGGTCGCCCAAGCGCGACCAGGTCGCCCCCACACCCACGGGGCTGCGTGCGGCCGGTGACCGGCCCGAGCCCCGGCGGCGCGCGGCCCTCCCGGCCGTCGTGGCGCTGATCGTGGCCGTCTGCGGCCTCGGCTACCTGCCGACGCTGAGCGGCTACTTCCTCGCCGACGACTTCGGATACATCCAGCTCTACTGGGATCAGCCGCTGGCGGCGTTCCCGCGCCTCTTCGCCGCCGACTGGTCGCAGGGGATCTGGGATCAGCCGCTGGACGAGCTGCGCCCGCTGGTGGCGCTCAGCTTCCGGCTCAACACCCTCCTCTCCGGCCTGGACCCGGTCGGCTACCACCTGTTCAACCTGGCGGCCCACGTCGCCGCCACGCTGCTCGTGTTCGCGGTCGCCCGGGGGCTGATCGACCCGCTCCTGCGCTGCTCCGGGGGCCTGCCCGGCGCCGATCGGCTCACCGCGACCTTCGCCGCGCTCCTCTTCGCCGTGCTGCCCGTCCACGCCGAGCTCGTCGGCTGGATCTCGGGCCGCGTCGACGTGATGACGACGGTGTTCGCCCTGCTGACCATCCTCGCCTACGGCACGGCGCGCACGCGGGGTGGGCGCGGCCCGTACGTCCTGGCGGTGGCCGCGCTCGCGCTCGCGCTCTTCACCAAGGAGGCGGCGCTGAGCTTCATCCTGCTGCTGCCGGCCTGGGACCTGATCGCAGCGGAGCGGGGCGTGCCCGTTGGCCCGGATCGCGCGCGTCGCGTGGCGGTCGCCCTCGCCCGGGCCGGCTGGCGCTACCTGCCGTTCGCGGCGGTGCTCGTGGTGTACCTGGCGCTGCGGCGGGTGGCGTTTGCGCAGCCGCTGCGCGAGGGGGCGCTCTCGGCGGGCACGCTGCTCGAGTTCGCCACCCGCCAGCCGTTCTACCTCGGCTCGCTCATCGTGCCCACGCCGTTCTTGTTCGATCCCCCCAGACCCGGCGCGGTCGGGGGGTGGGCGACGTGGCTCGGGGTGGCGGCGCTCGGGCTCCTGCTCCTGCTCGCGCTGCTTGGGCTCTGGCGGCCGGCCTGGCTTACACCCCGACTGCGGCTCGCGATCTACTTCGGACCGGTCTGGTACCTGGTGACCACGCTCCCGCTCATCGTCACCTATCCCTCGATCCGTCACCTCTACCTACCCTCGGCGGGGCTCTGCCTGGCGGTGGCCTGCCTCGTGCCACCCGTGCGCGGGGCGCGGCTGCGCCCGGTGCTGGTCGCGGGCGTACTCGTCCTCGCCCTCGGCTGGAGCGCGCTGTTCGCCCGGCAACTGGCCGCGGCCGAGCTGGCGGCCACCTCGGCCGCGCTGCACCGCTCCATGGTCGAGGCGCTCGCGCGCACCCCGCCCGACACCCGCGTGGTGCTCGTGCCGGAGGTGAACCGGGGCGAACGCTGGCTCTGGCGCTGGGCGCTGCCGTTCGCGCTCCAGCCCCCCTTCACCGCCACCGACCTCTACACCCGCTACGACATCATCGAGCTGCCCGAGGCCTACTGCTGCCCCGAGTGGGCGTGGTGGCGCGACCGCGCCGCGCTGGTGCAGGACTGGGTTGCCGACGAGTCGCGGCCCACGCTCCTGCTCGTCTGGGACGCGCCCGCCGGTCGCACTGCCAAGTCGGCCTCCGCTGCCCTCGGCTGGCTTCGGCCGCGTGGCCCGCGAGCCCAGGCGGGAAACGGATCGTCGTGCCGCCCGGCTTTTTTCGGGGGGCACGGTTGCAGCGGAGCATGCACGAGCCGGGGACTGCGCGCTCGGCGGCGACAGGGAGAGCGCCGGATCGGTGCGTCAGCGGGCGGTGCCGGGGTTCGGGTCGAGGTCGGCCAGCAGGCGCAGCGCCTGCGG
>JBHOQZ010000937.1:0-2770 GCA_042408635.1 Chloroflexota bacterium | reverse complement strand
GGCTCGGGCTGACCGAGGAGATCGAGCTGGCCGCCCGCCTGGTCGAAGCGGCGCGCCGTTTGCGCTAACATGGTGAGCCGTGCCCGGTGGCGGCTCGATGCCCCCGGCCCGCGGTCCCGTGCTCAACCCGTGAAGCCCGCTGATGGAGATTGTCAAACGGAGCGTCAGCCCGGTCGGCCGGCTGAAGCCGGCGCGCAGCTGACCTCCCGGTCGGGCGGGAACAGCAGCGCCAGGCGTCAGCCCGGTCGGCCGGCTGAAGCCGGCGCGCAGGGTTCGACGGGGCCGGCTGAAGTCGGGACGACGCGCGATCGTCCCCACCCATCGAGTACCCCACCCGCCGAGTACCCCACCCGCCGGGTACCCGGCGTACTTCTGGAGGTTGCGAAATGAGCGCGGCAAAAGCTGTCGACGGGCTGCGGCTGGGTGCGCACGTAGTCCGGCACCGGCGCCGGCGGGGTGCGCGGGGCTTGAGCCCCGCGCTGAGCCTGCCAAGCCGGTTGAAGCCGGCTGAGGAGCGCGCGTCCCAGCCCCCGGAGGGGGCTTCGCCATCTGAGCCCGGGGGCTCACCGCCGGGCGGCGGCGCGTGGGGCACAACCCGCTAAGGAGCGTCATGGACGTCGTCAGCCGCGCGATCACGCGCACGGGCGCGGCAGTCGTGAGCCTGGTCCACCCCGATTCGCCCGCCGCTGAGGCGGGGTTGCGCGTCGGCGATCGGATCGAGACGGTGAACGGCCGGCCGATCCTTGACATCATCGACTGGGACTTCTACACCTCGACCGAACGCGTCGAGGTCGGCTTCGTGCGCGACGACGTCCACCGCACCGCCACCCTGGTCAAGGACACCTACGAGCCGACCGGGATCGAGTTCGACGACGCGCTCTTCGACGGGATCCGCCGCTGCGCGAACAAGTGCGACTTCTGCTTCGTGACGCAGAACCCGCGCGGCCTGCGCAAGCCGATCTACATCAAGGACGACGATTTCCGCCTCTCCTTCCTCTACGGCGGCTTCATCACGCTCACCAACCTGACCGAGCGCAACTGGGCGCGCATCGCCGAGCAGCGCCTCAGTCCGCTCTACGTCTCGGTTCATTCGACCGACGACGCGATCCGCCGCTTTCTGCTGCGGCGGCCGCAGGCGAAGCCGATCCTGGGGGAGTTGCGGCGCCTGGCCGACCTGAAGGTGAAGATCCACACGCAGCTCGTGCTCTGGCCGGGCGTCAACGACGGGGAGGACCTCGACCGCTCGCTGACCAACCTCGCCGCGCTCTGGCCAGCGGTGCAGTCGATCGGGATCGTGCCGGTGGGGCTGACGAAGTACCAGCGCCATGAGATCCGGCCGCACACCGATGAGGAGCTGCGCGCCATCGTCGAGCGCCTGCGGCCATGGCAGCGGCGCTTCCGGCGCGAGTTCGGCCGCACCTTCGCCTACCTCTCCGACGAGTTCTACGTCCGCACGGGGCTACCCATCCCCGGGGCCGCCCACTACGACGGCTACCTCCAGTACGAGAACGGCATCGGCATGGTGCGCGACTTTCTGGAGACCTGGGCGGCGACGCGCCGGCGCTTCCGGGCCCGGCCGCGTCCGCTGCGCCCCGGCACGATCGTGACGAGCGCGCTGGGCGAGCCGACGCTGCGACACCTCTGCGACGATCTGCGCGCCGACACGGGCCACGCGCCCGAGCTGGTGCGCGTGCGCAACGAGTTCTGGGGCGAGACGGTCAACTGCGCCGGGCTGCTGGCGGCGCGCGACGTGGTGGCGCAGCTCAAGGGCCGGCGACTGGGCGAGGTGGTGGTGGTGCCGCGGCGCATGTTCGACCCGGCGCTCGCCTTCACGATCGACGGCTGGACGCCCGAGCAGTTCGACGCGGCGCTGCCGGCCGAGCTCGCCATCGCCGAGACCCCCGCCGACATCCTGCGCGCCCTCGCGGCCCCCTAACCTGCCTGGCCGCCCGTCAGTCCCGTTCAGCGTTCTCCCGATGTGAAAGCACCAGCACGTTGGGGCGAATCACTTTGGGAAGACGATCCGGGCATGTATGCCCTGCTGCTCGAGGAGGAACAGCAGCCCCCTCCCATCGATCAGTTCGATCGGCTTGTCCTTTGCGAAGGCTCGTGCGTCGGGTCCGAAGGTGGATGTCGTCACGAGAATGCCTTTCGCTGCGCTCTCGTTCATCATAGAGCCGTAGAGGTCGCGCACGGCAGACACTTCAACGGTATTTCGGTAGCGCTTGGCCTGAATGACGTACTTTCCGCCGAAGACGGGGCGGGGGTCAAAGGCGATCACGTCGACCCCGCCGTCGCGGCTCGATCGCGTGAGGCGTGCCTCAAGCCCAACTGACACCGGCATAGGCTGCTAAAGCACATAGCCGGCCTGACGAATGCAGCCCAGTAGGACATCACGTTTGTGGCGCAGACGGGCGAATGCGAGGCGCAGTGCGTCGCGCAGGTCCCAGAGGGTCGGGCAGACCAGGTTGCGCAGTTCGACGTCCTTGAGGTCGCGCCAGACGCCCTCGTCGGCGTTGAGGTCGGGGGCATAGGCCGGGAGGCGTTCGAGTCGGAGGCGCGCTGCGGCCCCGTCGGTGAGGAACTGCTTGATCAGCTGGGCGGTGTGGATTGGCGCGCCGTCCCACAAGACCAGCAACTTGCCCGATCCGCAGTCCCGAGGTGGTGCGTTTTCTGCGCCACCTCGGGACTGCGGATCGGGTGGTCGTACGTGCGGGTCAGGAGTCGGCCATCGGCGGTGAGGGCGCTGATCACCGAGAGATGGTCGTGG
>JBHOQZ010000929.1:0-2131 GCA_042408635.1 Chloroflexota bacterium | reverse complement strand
GGTGGCGGTGCTCGCGGGTGTGATTGCGCCCTACAACCCGGTCCAGATGGTCGGCCGGCCGCTGCTCGATCCGGGCGCCGCCCCGACCGCCACGGCCGGCCCGCCGTTCCTGCTCGGCACCGACGACTTCGGGCGCGATGTCTTCTCGCGCCTGCTCCACGGCGCCCGCATCTCGCTGGGGATCGCGGTCGGTTCGGTCGCGCTGGCCACGGTCGTCGGCGTGGCGCTCGGGCTGGTGGCGGGCTACTACCGGGGCATGGTCGAGGGGATCATCATGCGCGGCGCCGACATCCTCCTCTCCTTCCCGGCGATCGTGCTGGCGCTGGCGATGGTCGCGATGCTGGGCAACTCGCTGTTCAACCTCACCGTCGTGATCGCCATCGTCTACCTGCCGCGGTTCGTGCGCGTCGTCTTCGGCTCGGTGCTGACCGTGCGCGAGCAAGAATACGTGACGGCGGCGCGGGCGGTTGGCGCGGACGACGCGCGGATCATCACGCGGGCGATCCTGCCCAACATCGTGGCGCCGGTGCTGGTGCAGTCGTCGCTTAGCCTGGGCTTCGCGATCCTGGTCGAGTCGGGGCTGGCGTTCCTCGGGCTGGGCGCGACCCCGCCGACGCCGACCTGGGGCGGCATGATCTCCTCCGCCCGCAGCTTCATGGACGCCAAGCCGCTGCTGGTCGTCTGGCCCGCCATCGCGGTCGCCAGCACGATCCTCGCGCTCAACACGCTGGGCGACGGCCTGCGCGACCTGCTCGACCCGCGCCTGCGCGGCACCGCCTGATCCCCGACCTCCGTCTGCGCCACATCGCCCCCGCTGCCGCGCCAGTCGCTCCAGCCGCCTGCGCCGCGGGTGACCCTCGAACCGCGACGTGATGGCGGCTGGGGTAGCCAGTGGCTGGGGGCCTGTCACCTGGTACGGGGCGTGCTACCATAACTGAGGGGCGGACTGACGATCCCGTCCGGCGGGCACGCGGTGGAGTCGAGCGGTGAGTGTGCTCAGAAGCGGGCTGCACTACCTGGCAGGCCAGCGTGATGTGCAGCGGTTGGTGACGGGCAACCGGGTCTCGGCGCGCCTGGCGCGCCGGTTCGTGGCCGGGGAGCGGATCGAGGACGCGGTGCAGGCGGTGCGCGCGCTCAACGCCGAGGGGCGCCGCGCCACGGTCGCCTATCTCGGCGAGGCGGTCACCGACCTGCGGCTGGCCGACGAGGCGGCGGAGACGATCTGTGAGCTGCTGCGCCTCTTCCGGCGCGAGCGGCTCGACAGCAACGTCTCGGTCAAGCCGACCCAGCTCGGGCTGGACGTGGACGAGGCGCGCTGCCGCGAGCATCTCGACCGGGTGGTCGCCCTGGCCGCCGAGCTCGACAACTTCGTCCGCCTCGATATGGAGAGCTCCGCCTACACCCAGCGCACGCTTGACCTCTTCGACTGGCTCGACCGGCGCTATCCGGGGCGCAGCGGCGTGGTGATCCAAGCGTACCTCCGGCGCAGCGAGGCCGACATCGAGTGGCTAATCGCGCGCGGCGCACGGGTGCGCCTCTGCAAGGGCGCCTACCACGAGCCGCCGGAGATCGCCTTCCCCGACAAAGCCGAGGTCGACCGCAACTTCGTCCGGCTCGCGCGGGCGCTGCTCGACCGGGGCAACTACCCCGCCTTCGCCACCCACGACGAGTCGATCATCACCTTCGTGCGCGACTACGCCGCCCGCCACGACATCGCGCCCGCGCGCTTCGAGTTCCAGATGCTCTACGGCGTGCGGCGCGACCTCCAGCGCGCGCTGGTCGAGGCCGGCTACACGGTGCGCGTCTACACGCCGTTCGGCGACCAGTGGTATCCCTACTTCATGCGGCGCCTCGCCGAGCGCCCGGCGAACCTGATGTTCGTCCTCTCCTCGCTGGCGCGCGAGGGGCGCGCGGGCCGGCCCGATTGAGGTCCGCCCGCGTGGCTGGAGGCGGGGTATGATGGGTAGCCCTCGCGGTTGCGCTCCGCTGGGCCGGCGCGCCCGGCTGGGCCGCCGCTGAGCTGCGCCGACGGATTGCGAGTACGATGCTGAGGCGTCTACGGCGTCGCCTGGCCGCCTTGATCGCGCCCCCCGACGACTGGGCCTCGCTCCCGCCGCTCCCCGTCGTCCCG
>JBHOQZ010000928.1:0-5265 GCA_042408635.1 Chloroflexota bacterium | reverse complement strand
GCACGAGACGATCCTGGCTGAGCAGTTCGACCGACCAGTGTTCGTTCACCGCTACCCGACCGTCTGCAAGGCGTTCTACATGGAGCCCGACCCCGAGAACCCGGAGCTGTCGCTCAGCGCCGACCTACTCGCGCCGGAGGGCTACGGCGAGATCATCGGCGGTGGCCAGCGCATCCACGACCTGGCGCTGATCGAGCGGCGCCTCGAGGAGCACCACCTGCCGCGCGAAGCCTACGAGTGGTATCTCGACCTCCGCCGCTACGGGTCGGTGCCCCACTCCGGCTTCGGCATGGGGATCGAACGCTGCGTCGCCTGGATCTGCGGGCTGCCACACGTGCGCGAGACGATTCCCTTCGCGCGCATGCTGGACCGCATCTACCCATGAGCGGCCGACGGCCGAGGGGAGCGTGACGGTGTGGCCGGGCTGATCGTGCGGCTGTTGAGCTACGTGCTGGTGGTGGGCGCGCTGCGCACCTTCCTGCGGCGCTACCGCGCGCGGCTACTCCTCGCCCTGAAGGTCGCGGTCGTGCTCTGGGCCGTCATGCTCGTGGCGCGCTTCCTGATGTTCGACCACCCGCCCGAGCAGTGGCTCGCGCTCGCCATCACGCTGGGCGCCATGGGGCTGCTCTGGGGTGGCGCCTGGGCGCTGGCGCGCGCGGTGGAGCGGCGGCGCTAGGCCGGCGCGCGATCGGCGGCGGCCGGAGCAGGTGAGCCGGGAAGCTCTGTTACAAGAACCCGTACAGCATTGACAGAAAACGAAAAGCCGTCGAAGCCTTTCGCGCTTCGACGGCTTGCGGTTCCGGTCACCGCCACGCCCTGCCAGCGCGGCGGCGCGGGCTACGCGGTCGGCTCGGCCGGGGTCTCGGCGGGGGGCTTGCGCCCGCGCTTCGACGCCTTACCGCCCTTTTTGCCGATCTCGCTGTAGTAGTCGACACCGTGCCGGGCGCGGACGGTTTCGCCACCTTTGCGCCCGATCTGAACATAGAAGTCGGAGCCGTGCCGGTCGCGGACCGTGCTACCACCCTTCTTGCCGATCTCAGCAAAGAATTCGGGGCCACGCTCCTCCGACACGGTCTTGCCGCCCTTGCGCCCGATCTCCGCGTAGAAATCCGGGCCGTACCGCTCCTTCACGACGCGTCCGCCGCGACGACCGGCCTCTTTGACGGTCATCTCGCCGCCGCCACGCTCTGTCATTGTTCACCTCAATACGTGCCGCTGTGTACCTATTGCCGATCAGGCTGTAACACGACAGGAAAAGTGTCGAACGTTACATTTGCCTGCTCGTTGCACATAGCATACAGCGCCGCTTCCTTGCTGTCAACGAAGCCGCTGCCGAATCCTGTGCAAACCGTTAGCGACGAGGGACGCTTCTCCGATCGCTGCCGCCCTACGGCTTCAACCACCACTTGGCGGCGTTCCAGAGTGGGTCGACGGGCGAGGGGAGTAGCCCGCCGAGCTCCGGCCGCCCCACGAGCAGGCGCACGGGCGCGTAGAGCGGCACCGCCGGCGCCTCCTGGATCAACAGCTCCTGGAGGCGGTGATAGACGCGCGTGCGCTCGGCGGCCGCGGTCGTTTGCAGCCCCAGGTCGATCAGCCGGTCCACCTCCGGGTGTGCGTAGCGGCCGACGTTGCCCGCGCCGATTGCGTCGCGGCTGTAGCGCCGGCTCAGGTCCGGGTCCGTCAATACTGACTCGGCCAGCAGCGCCGCGTCGAACTCGCCCCGGCCGAGCCGGCCCTGCAGTGCCTCGGCCGGCACCGCCTCAGCCTGCGCCGGCACGCCCGCGGCCGTCCACTCCGCCGCCACGGCCTGGGCCGCCGCGCGCAGTTCGGCGCTCGCCGCGTCGTGGAGGACGACCAGTGGCGTGCCGGCCGGCTCGCGGCCGGCGGTTGCGGAGGCGTCCGCGAAGCGGACGGCAAGCGCGCGCAGGCGCTCGGGATCGGGCGGACGCGGCGCCACGAGCGGGCTGGGCGAGTAGGCCCAGGTGACCGGCGGATAGTCGGCGGTCGAGGCGACCGCCTCGCCCTCGCGCGCCGCCTGCATCAGCGCGTCGCGGTCGAGCGCGGCTGCCAGCGCCGCCCGCACCTCGGCCGCGTCGAGCGGCGGGCGCTGCGTTTGGAAGACCAGTCGCCGGACGCCGCCTTGGAGCGGGCGGGCTGTCCAGCCACGTTCGACCCGGAGCCGCTCGCCCAGGCGCGCGTCGACAGCCGCCGCGTCAACCTCCCCGCGCGCGAGCGCGACCGAGAGCGCGTCGGCGTCGGCGAAGCGCCGCCAGACGAACCGGGCGATGCGCGCGCCCGGCACGAAGTAGTAGTGCGGGTCGGCGGTGAAGGTGAGCGACTCGCCGGGCGTCCACGCCTCGAACCGGAAGGCGCCGTTGCCGACCGGCGCGCGGGCGAGCGCGGGGTCGCGCAGGTCGCGCCCGGCGAAGAGGTGGCGCGGCACGATGCCGACCGTCAGCGCGGCAGGCAGCGCGGCATCGGGCTCGCGGAGCACGAAGCGCAGCGTGCCAGGATCGACGATCTCGACGCGATCCAGGCGCGCATAAGGCGCCTTGTCGATCGTCGGGGCGGCGGGGTCGAGGAGCTGGTCGAAGGTGAACTTGACGTCTTCGGCGGTCACGGATGCGCCGTCGTGCCAGCGCGCGGTCGTGTTGATGCGGACGGTGAAGATCAGGCCGTCGGCCGAGCCGGCGTAGTCCTTCGCCAGCTTCCCCTCGAGCCCGAGCTCCTGGTTCGAGCGCAGCAGACCATCGAAGACGAGCCCGGTTGCCCAGCGCGACGCCTCATCCTCGGCCGTGAGCGGGTTGAGCGTGCGCGGCTCGTCGAGGCTGCCCCAGACGAGTGTGCCGCTCGGCTCCGGCAGGGGTCCGGGCGCCGGTGAGGCGAGCAGCACCGGCGCTGGCATCACCGGGGCACCGCCCGGCACGCACGCTGTCAGCAGCCCGAGGCAGAGAAGGCCGAGCCACGCGCCCACCCACAGCCGCCGCGCCGCCCGGCCGACCCGGCCGATGACTAGGGAGCGCCTGAACCACCCGGCCCAGGCGGCCAACCCCGGCCGCACCGCCCAACGCGCCTCTTGAGGATTGTGCCTGGTGGGAAGGTTTCCGCCACCAGCCTCGGCGGTCGACCACGGCCGCACCGCCCGACGCACCCCCCGACCATCGCTGGCACCAGGACGCTGCTCGGGACCGGGCCCGGCGGCCGACCTCAGCCGCACCCCCCGGGGCGTCGCCCGATAGTCCTCGCCGCGCCCTCTCCCTTCGCCCTGCACGCGCGATCCCGATGTCCGTATTCGCCGGGCCCGGCTCGGGACCTCGGCACGACTGCGCATGATAGCACCGTGCCCGGTCGAGCGGCACGCCCCCGGCGCCCCGGTCGTCGCACGGTCGCGACGTTGACGTCGCTTTGACACCGGCCGGCAAGCGGCCTTACGATACAGCGTAGGTTTCATCAGGCCGAGGGGGAGAGGTGACGCGTGCGGGCTGATCGGCGGCCGGCCAGCACGGGGCGGCGTCCTCACCGCCTCGACCGCCTCCTCGATATCGCACTCCTGCTGGCGCTGATCGCGGCCGGCCCGGCCGTGCTCTGGCTGAGCGCTCCGCGCGAGCCGAGGGCTCTTGCGAGCGCGCCAGCGCCACTCCCGGCCGAGCCGCGCAACCAGATGGCTGCCATTGCCTCGCCCCTGCCAGCGGAGCCGGACCCGGCGGGGCAGGCCGCGGCGTTTCCGCCCGCGTCGCCCCTTGCGGCTGGGGTCGGCGCGGCCGGTCCGCTTTCCACGAGCGCGCCGGCCAACCCGGCTGGCCCCGGTCCGACCCGGATGGCTGCCGTCGAGGACTACCCTGCCGACCCGGACGAGCGCGGGCTGCGGCTGGTGCCGCCGGCGCCCGAGCAGCGCCAGGTTGTGCTGGTGCCCACCCCTGCCTCCACGCCGGCCCGTCCTGCCGCGCTCGTCCCGCTGAGCTGGCCCGGTGTGAGCGTGACGCCGCCTTGGGATCCGGGGCCGCGGGTCACGGTGCTGCTGCTTGGGATCGATTCGCGCGCCCAGGCCGGCGAGATCGCCCGCTCGGACACACTGATCGTCGCCACCATCGACCCGCGCGCGCGCACCGCCGCCATGCTCTCCATCCCGCGCGACCTCTGGGTGCGGATCCCCGACGTCGCGAGCGGGCGCGGCGCCTTCGAGGAGCGCATCAACGTCGCCTACGCGCTGGGGGAGCGCCTGGGCTACCCCGGCGGCGGCGCTGCCCTCGCCCGGCGCACCGTCGAGCAGAACTTCGGCATCCGCATCGACTACACCGCCGTGGTCGATTTCGTCGGCTTCGTGCGCGCGATCGACGCGCTCGGCGGCATCACCGTGGATGTCCCCCGGCCGCTGGCCGACAACGCCTACCCGACCGAGGACTACGGCGTCAAGACGATCTACTTTCCCCCCGGCCGCCAGCGGATGGACGGCAACATGGCGCTGATGTACGCGCGGGCCCGCCACGCCGACAACGATCTGGAGCGTGGCCGCCGCCAGCAGCTCGTGCTGCTGGCCGCGCGCGACGAGGCGCTGAAGGTGGAGGCGCTGCCGCGCCTCGCCTCGCTCATCGGCGTGCTGCGCGAGGCGATCGCGACCGATGTCCCGACCGTCGAGCTGCTACGGCTGGCGCGCGTCGCGCCGACCATCGACCGCGACAGCGTGGTCATGCGCGGCTTCGACGCTGCAATGTGCACCGATCAGCACACGGCTCTCGGCGCCTCGATCCTGCTGCCGCGCTGGGCCGCGATCGAGCCGGTGGTGCGCGAGCTCTTCCCCGGCGCGCGCGGCGGCGTCACCCCGGTCGGCCCGTCCAGGGAGCGCGCAAGCTGACGAATTCCATGCGCGCCCCGCCGCCGAACTGCCCTCGCGCGGGTCGATTCGATCCGACGCGCCGGTCTCGGCTGCCCAGGCGGGAGCGGTGAGCGGCGCGCGGCCGAGCCCCTCCCCCGACAACTCGGGCGGACCCCCACCCACACCACCATCGGTCGGGTCGGGCCAGCAGAGCGCGGGGAAGCCGGCAGTCGGACAGATGGGCGACCGCGCGACCGCGGAGGCCGTGCTGCGGCACCTGGGGCTCCAGGGGGTGATCACGCTCTTCCCGCTTCACGGCGGCTGGGACACGGCGATCTGGCGGGTCGAGACGCGCCGCGCCGCCTACGCGCTCAGGCTCTTCCGGGCGGAGCAGGCCGCGGCCGCCCGGCGCGAGGCGACGGCGCTGCGGGCGGCGGGCGCGAGCGGGGTGC
>JBHOQZ010000924.1:0-5277 GCA_042408635.1 Chloroflexota bacterium | reverse complement strand
TGGCGGATCCCCTCGATCCTCGCGAGCAGCCGGTCGCGCTCCGCCGGCAGGTCGGCGGTCGCGGCAAGCTCCCGCTCCAGCCGTTCGACGTCGCGGGACAGGCGCTCGATCTGATCGACCCGCGGCTTCAGCGCCTTGAGCTCACCCTCCAGCTTCGCCCGGCACTGTTCGAACTCGGAGCGCTCCCGGGCCAGCTCACACTCGTGCTCGGCGATCTGCTCCTTGAGCCTCAACTGCTCCCCCAGCAGGCGCGTCAGCGCATCGTTGCGCGCCTCGAGCGCATTGCGGCGGGTGACGGAGGCTAGGATCGTCTCACGCCGGTCGACGATCGCCTCTGCCTCGGCGATCGCCCGGTCGTGCGCCTCCATCCGGGCTTGGAGGTGCTCGATTTCGGCCCGCTTCTCAGCGGCCTCGGCCTGGCGCTCGCGCAGTTCCGCGGCCTTCGCCTCGAGCTGGGCCAGCTCGGCCGCGGCAGCGCGCTGCTCGGCGTCCTTCACCCTGACATCGCTCTCGAGGCGCTCGACCTCGGCCGTGGCCGCGGCCAGGTCGGCCTCGTGTGTGGGCCGCCTGTCCAACTCGCGCTCGATCTCGCCGATCGCGGCCTTGAGCTTGCCGACCTGCTCCTCGTGCTCGCGCAGCCTGGCGCGCGCCTTCTCTTCGAGGCGGTCGTAGAGGCCGAGGTTGAGCAGCTCGGCCAACACCTTCTTGCGCTCGGCCGGCGTCTTGGTCGTGAAGAGGTCGGCGCGCCCCTGCAGCACCAGCGAGGAGTTGACGAATGTGTCGTAGTCGAGGCCGAGCGTCTCGGAGATCTTGCGCTGCGTCTCGTTCACGCTGTCGCCGGTGAGCGCGCGATAGCCGTTCTCCCCGCGCACCTGGAACTCGAGCACAGGCACGCCGCGCAGCGCGCTCCCGGCCCGGCGGAGCTGGCGCTTGCGCAGCACCCGGTAGCGGTTGCCGTTGAGGTCGAACTCGAACTCGACCTCCATCTCGGCGCAGCCGTGGTGGATCAGATCGTCCTCGCTGCGCGCGCGCGCCTTGCCCCAGAGCGACCAGGTGATCGCATCGAGCAACGCCGACTTGCCGTGGCCGTTGTTGCCCGAGAGGCAGGCCAGGTGGAACCCCTCGAAGTCGACGGGCGCCACCCCGTCGCGGTAGCTCATGAAGTTGCGTAGGCGCAGTTGAACCGGAATCACCCCAACCGCCTCACCAGAACCGAACAGATGTTCATTCTACCAGGTCCACCCCGCGCCCCAGCAGTCGGAACGTGACGGACCAAGCGTCATGCCTCACGGGTGAGGGGTTCGGCGAGCTCGAGGAGGGCCTTGATCCGCTCGGGCGGCTCGTTGCGGCTCTGGAGGTAGGCTTCGAGCGCGTCGAGCGGCGACAGCTCCTCGGCGAGCCGCTCACCCAGCCGCTGCCGGTAGCGCCGCTCGACCCGCTTCGTCACCGCCGCCGTGTAGTAGGCGCCTCGAAGCGCCGCTCGGATCCGGTTGAGGTCGACCTGCGGCTCGAGCTCGGGCGTCACATGCACGTGCACGCGTACGACCGCGCCCTCGACGTTCGCGGCCTCGATCGCTTCGAGGATGCGCGCGGTCGGGTCGGCGCCCTCGGCGGTGAGGTCGAGGGTGAGGAAGCGCCGCGCGTTCACCGGCCGGAACCGGTAGCGCGCCCCACCCTGCCAGACTTCGGCGACCACGTAGCCCTTCTCTTCCCGCTCCTCCCCGAAGTCGACGCGGTCGATGCTGCCGGGGTAGATCGCCAGTGGCTCGGTCGCGAGCACCTGGTGCTTGTGGATGTGGCCGAGCGCCACGTAGTCGAACGCCGGGTCGAGGACGACCGAGCGCGGCAGCACGATGTCCTGCCCGAGCATCACCTGCCGCTCGGTGCCCCAGACCGCGCCCTGGACGCTGGCGTGCGCGGCCAGGATGCGCGGCAGGCCGGGATCGAGCCCCTCGACCGACGCGCGGATGATCTGCTCGACCCGCTCGACGATGAGCGCGTCGACCTCCCGCGCCGTCTTGCCACGATACGCTTCACGCGTGAGCAGGCCGCTGCGCTGGACCCAGGGCAGCGCGAAGATCTGGACCGGGCCGCGCCGCGTCTCGACCCGCAGGAGCCCCGGCCGCACCGCCACCGTGACGTGGGGCACGGTGAGTGCGTCGAAGATATCGACCGAGCTGGCCCGGCCGGTGGCGGCCGGCAGATCGTGGTTACCCGCCAGCAGGAAGGTGGGCACGGCGGCATCGGAGAGGCGGCGGATGCGCCGCGCCAGCTCGCGCTGGTGCGTCGGGTTGGGGTCGCGCGTGCGGTAGAAGTCGCCCGCGAAGAGCACGAGGTCGATCTCGCCCGAGAGCGCCTCCTCGATCGCCTGGTCGAGGCCGCGCAGGAAGTCGCCGACGCGCCCGCTCAGGCCCGTCGTCGGGTCGAGCGGCCCGTAGCTTTCGACCCCGAGGTGGATGTCGGCGAGATGGAGGATGCGAATCGGACGCTCTTCGGTCATCGTCGTGGTGGTCTACCTCGGCTTTCAGGTCGGGGAGCGCGATTGGGCCCAGCGCGTCGCTACTCGGGAAAGAGCTCCTCAACCGCCTCCTGGGCCTGGTGGCTGAGCGCGGCGCCCTCGTAGAACTTGAACTCGGCGTAGCTCTCGGGAGTGCCGTACTCGCGCGTGTGGATCACCACCGGCATCGGCACCGCGTGGCCCAGCAGGAGCGCCTGCCGGCGGGTGTCGAGCTTGGCGAGCACGCCGCGCAGCGCCGCGCCGCCCGCCACGCCCGAGAGAACGGCCGCGATATCCTTCTCGTCGTCGAGGAGGCAGGTGACGCGGGTGCCGATCTGCGACATCACCTCGTCGGCGATGCTGCTCGGCCGCTGGTCGACCACCAACAGCGTCACGTTGTACTTGCGCATCTCGCGCGCGATCGTGCCGAAGATCGTCAGGTCGGCGACCTCGGGCGCCAGGAACTTGTGCGCCTCCTCTATGGTAATCACCAGCGGGCGCGGGCGCCCGCCGCCGCTGCCCATGGCGCGGTCGGTCTGCTCGACGTATTGCTCGTGGATGCGTCGCGTCAGGATGTTGGCGACAAGGATGTAGACGTCGAGCGAGTTGTGCCGCCCGAACTCGAGCACGACGTGGATCCCCTGCTGGAGGTAGTCGAGGATCTTCTTCACCGAGTTCTGCTGCGCCCGCTCGCGCAGGAAGGGCAGCCGCGCCAGCCGCTCCATCTTGCGGTGCAGCACGTTGAGCGTGTTCGGGTTCAGGCCGAACTCCTGGGCGATCCCCTCGCGGTCGGTCGCGTCGGTGCGGATGAAGCGCGCCAGCCAGGCGTCCTCGCCCCACTGCCGCGCCAGCCGGTGGACGCTCTCGATCTGGGCGTCGGTCATGCCCAGCGCGCCCTTGGCCATCGCGATGTCCTCCGGCTCGATCTGGTCGTAGCCGATCTGGACGGCGAAATCGGGCGAGACGCCGCGGTCACGCGAGGATTTCTCGTCGAGCGTGAAGATGGCGACCTTCGAGCGGAAGAGCTGCTTGAGGCCCTTGACCTTGCGGCCACCCTCGGCCGTGCCCTCCCAGCCGTACTCGTTGTGCATGTCGAACACGAGGTTGACCGCCACCTCTTTTTGGGCGATGCCGATCAGGAGCAAGCGGGTCAGGAACGTCTTGCCCGTGCCCGACTTGCCGAAGACGCCAGTCGAGCGCGCCACCAGCCGGGCGAGGTCGACGCAGACGCGCACCTCCATGTCGAGCGGCGTGCCGATGAAGTAGTGGGTGGCGTCCTCGCGGCCGAAAACGGCCTCGATGTCCGCTTGGGTGGCGTCCCCGAGCGGGGAATAGTGGCTGGGCACGGTCTTGACGGGCTTGGGCCCCTCGATCTGCTCGAAGTCGTCGCGCTCGAGCGTGAGGGTGAGCGCGAGCTTGAGCACGCCGAAGGTGGCGGTGCCCATCAGCGCCTCGGCCAGGAACGGGTCGGAGAGATCGGGCGGCGCGAGCGCGAGCTCGGCCGAGCTCGCGCCGAGCCGCACATCGGTCACCATGCCGAAGAAGCGCCGCCGCCGCCCCTCGATCACCACGTAGCGGCCAACCGCCATCTCCTCGACCGAGACGTCGGGGTTGAGCCGCGCCTCGAGCCCCTCGTTGAGCGAGCCCGAGACGATCACGCCCAGGTGCCTCATCAGCGCCGCGGGCGCCGCCGTTTGGGCCGGCTCGTTGGCCGAACCGGCGGCCGGCACCTGGCCGCCAAGCGGGGCGGCTGGCCGCCCCACTTCGACCCGCGAGCTTGTCCGGAAGCGCAGATCGCCGCCACGCGGGTCTCCGACCCGAGCAACCAGGGGGGAATCAGAAGCGCCGCCGCGGGCGCCGTTGCCGCGCCAGGCGGCGCGTCGTCCGTCGCTCATCCGCCCAGCCTCCGCAGCAAGGCGACCAGGCGCGCCGGCTCGCGGCCGAGTTGGACCGCGAGGTAGCGCGCCGCCGTCAGCAGGTAGGCCCGGGGCGCCTCGGGCGCCTCGCTCGACCGGGCCGCGGCCGCCGCCCGCACCGCCGCCGCCACCAGCTCGTCCACCGGCGCGCCCGTCTGGAGGCGCAGGATCGCGTCGAGGTAGCGTAACGAGGCGGTGAAGGCGACCACTTCCTCGGCCGACGGCGCGTAGACGAAGGCGTGGACCCGTGGCGGCCGGGGTGGCAGCATATGCCGCGGGCGCCGGTCCGCCACCATCGCCCCGGCGACAGCCGGCGACGGCAGACCGCGCGCCCCGTCGCAGTAGCCGACCACGAGCGCGGTGAACTGGGTTCGCAGGAGCTGGGGCAGCTCGGGGCTCTGGCGGTAGACCTCCTCCTCGTCGTCGAAGCGCTCGCCACGGGCCACCGGCAGGCGCCCCTGATCGAAGCCGCCGGTGTGGGCGCGCGCCACCACGCCCCAGACGTCGCAGTCGCCGGTCGAGGCGCGCACGAAGCTGCCGAAGAAGGGGGATTCGTGCAGGCGGTAGCTCTGCGCGGTGAATTCGGTCGTCGTCGCGTCGATCACCTCGCCCACGCGCGGCGCGCCGACCGGCCGCGCCGCGGCCGCCCCCACCGCCACCGGCTCAACCCCCATCTCCGTCGCCATGGCCTCCCCCTTCGCCAGTTGTCTTGGCTGCCGGGCCGGTCGGCGTTACAGCCCCGGCCGCCGCTTGCTGATCCCCTTGGCCGAGGGCTGCCGCTCGACGCCGAGCCGCGCCAGCGCCGCCGCCAGCAGCGTCTCGAACCGCTCCCGGTCGCCCCCGCCGAGCACCGCCTGCTCGTGC
>JBHOQZ010000911.1:0-1516 GCA_042408635.1 Chloroflexota bacterium | reverse complement strand
GCGTCATCCGCCACAGCCCCGAGACGCAGGCGCGCATCCTCGACCTGGCCGAGCACCTCGCGGCCGACCAGCCACATGGCGGCGTTGGCGAGCCGGTCGGCCGCCTGGAGCAGCTCGTAGAGCGGCACGCCGTCACCCGTGACCTGGTCGGCCGCGAGGTGCTCGGCCAGGTCGAGGATGCGCGCCTGCGTCTCGGGGCTGTGGCGGATGACGCCGTGACCCGCGAGCCAGCGGCCGAGCGGGGAGCGGCCCGGGGCGGATTGTCCGTCCGTGCCGTAGTCGGGTGCATGCATCGGTGTCCCTCTCCAGGCGGCCGGGTGCCCGAGGCGGGCACCGGCGCGGCCGCCGCGCCAGGTTCCAGATGTCAGTGCCCGGTGAGGCACGCCGCGACATCGGCCGCGATGATTGCCTCCTCATCGGTTGGTACGACGTAGATGGCGACTGGCGAGTCGTCGCGGCTGATCCGCCCGCCGGCCGCGCCGGCCGGTGCTGATCTCGCCTCCGCAGCCCGGTCGGGGGCCCGAGCGGCGGCAGATCGGCCGTTCCCCTGGTTGCGCTCGGAATCGAGCGCCAGCCCCAGTGGCTCGAGCCCGGAGCAGATGCGCGCGCGGATCGCCGGGGCGTGCTCGCCGATGCCGCCGCCGAAGACGACGGCGTCGGCACCGCTGAGCGCGGCTAGGTAGCTGCCGATCACCTTGCGGACGCGGTAGCAGAACAGGTCGATGGCGAGCGCGGCGCGCGTGTCGCCCCCACCGGCCGCCGCCAGCAGGTCGCGCATATCGCCCGAGCGTCCAGAGACGCCGAGCAGGCCGGAGCGGCGGTTGAGCCAGCGCTCGACCTCGCCGGGCGAGACGCTCTCCCACTCGGCCAGGAGGCCCGGGAGCACGGGGTCGATGTCGCCACAGCGCGTCGCCATGACTAGCCCCTCAGTCGGGCTGAAGCCCATCGAGGTGTCGATCGAGCGTCCGCGGTCGATGGCGCAGGCGGAGCAGCCGCTGCCGAGCTGGAGCGTGATCAGCCGGCTGCCGGTGAGATCGCGCCCCGAGGCGGCGGCATAGCCAGCCGCGAGCGAGCGGTGCGCCAGCCCGTGGAATCCGTAGCGGCGGATGCGACGCCGCTCGACGAGGTCGTGCGGCAGCGCGTAGCGGGCGGCCCGCGCCGGCAGGGTGCGGTGGAACGCCGTGTCGAAGACCGCCACCATCGGCATGGCCTCCCCGAAGCGCGCGCGGGCGGCGCGGATCGCCTGGAGGGCCGCCGCGTTGTGGAGTGGCGCCAGCTCGGCGAGCGCCTCGATCGCGTCCAGCACCGCGGCGTCGAGGCGCGCCGGCCCGTCGAAGTCCGGGCCGCCGTGAACCACGCGGTGGCCGACGGCATCGAGCGCGGCGGGGTCGAGCAGCCCGGCCCCCTCCAGCGCCGCGATCGCCTCATCGAGCGCCACGCCGTGGTCGGGCGCGCGCAGCTCGCGCCGCAGCACCCCGCGGCCATCGACCGAGGCGGCGAGCACGCCCTGCTCCCC
>JBHOQZ010000910.1:0-8851 GCA_042408635.1 Chloroflexota bacterium | reverse complement strand
CTTGACGATGCCGAGCTTGTTCTCGCCGATCGGCAGCGCGTCCATGGTGAGGACCTCACCGCCGATCCGCTTCGCCTCCTCGGCCGCGATCTTGAACGTGCCCACCGCGCGCGTCACCTCGACGCGGGCGTCCACGATCGGCTTGCCGCACTCTTGGGCGAGCTGGCGGGCCAGCTCCTCCTTGCGCTCGCCGATGAGCTGCGAGACGCGCTCGAGGATGGCGCTGCGCTTCCAGGCCGGCAGGCGGCGTGTCGCCTCGAATCCGCGCACGGCCGCCTGGATCGCCGCCTCGACCTCCTCCGGTCCCGCCTGCGCCACGGTCGCGACGGTCTCGCCGTTGTAGGGGTTCTTCACGTCGCGGGTCTGGCCGGTCTCGACGACCTTGCCGCCCAGGATCAGGCCGCGCTTGCCGGCCACGCGTGTATCGATCGCCACGCTCCTGCCCTCCTCTACCCGAACTCGTCCGGCGCCTCGCGGCGGGCGGGCATGCCCACCCTCAGCTCGCGCCGATAGCTCTCGCCATTATAGGTCATCGGGGACGGGCTCCCCCTTACCCCCAATCCTAGGGGAAGCGGCTGTGGATTCCGTGCGGCCTCTCGCCCGCACGTTCGGCCCTGCCGGCCGCGCGGTGCGCCCCTCCGCGGGCGCGAGCCCGCCCAGATCCCTGCCCCGCCGCACGGCAGTGCGAGTCCGCACCTACAAGCCCCCAGGATTGAGGGGTTGGGGGGCGACGCGGCCCGCGCTTAGCGCTGCTTGTGGCGATCGCGCAACGATGCGCGAACTCTGGGCGGTTGGGGGGCGACGCGGCCCGCGCTTAGCGCTGCTTGAGCTGGTGGCGGGCGAGCAGCGCGGTGATGACGAAGAGCGCGGCCGAGATGGCGGTCAGCGCCAGCAGGTCGACGCGCACGAGCGTGCTGCTGCGCAGCATGAGTGTCTGGAGCGCGTCGATGCCGTAGGTGACCGGCAGCACGTAGCCGATGTAGCGGATCGGCACGATGATGCTCAGCAGCGGAATAAAGAGCCCGCTGAAGAAGACCGAGGTGAGCAGCACCAGCATCGAGAGCTGCACCGCCTGGTACTCGCTGCCGGAGACCGCCGAGATGAGGAAGCCGATCCCGAGCGAGCCGACGATCACCAGCAGCACCACCAGCAGGTCGAAGCCGAGGATGGTGATCTGCAACGGGCTCAGGCTCCCCCAGAGCACGCTGTAGGCCTGTTCGGGCCGGTAGTCGAGGCCGAAGACCGGCACGCCCAGCCCCAGGTTCATCAGCGCCATCAGGCCGAGCGCCACCAGCAGCGACACGAGGATGTAGGCCACGTACTTGCCGACCAGGATCTCGGTCGTGCGGATCGGCGCCACCGCGAACACCTCGGTCGCCCCGAGCAGGCGCTCGCGCACCAGCGAGAGCGAGCCGAACGTCACCCCCACGTGCTGGAGCAGCAGCGCCAGCACCGCCGGCCCGTAGAACAGCACATAGGAGGCCGGCAGCCGGCCGATGTCCTGCGTGTCGGAGGTGAACGGCGCCGCCACCACGTCGGGCGGGATGCGCCGGAGCGTGGTCGCGAGCTGGTCGAGCTGCTCGATGTCGGCGCGCAGCCGGGAGACGTCCTCCCGCTGCTGATCGCGCGCCGACTGGCCGCGGCTCAGGTCCTCTTGGAGCGCGAGGAGGTGCTGCCGGAAGGTGGCGAGCCGGCCGGCGGCCTGGCGGGCCGGGCCGCCGACCTGATCCGGCGGCACATCCGCGAGCGCGGCCAGGCCCGCCGCCAGCTGCACCGCCGTGAGCAGGTCGCCCTGGATCGGGGTGGCGCTGCGGTCGAGGCCACCGGCGGTGCGCGAGGCCCCGGCGGTATCGCCCGCGTCGATCTGGCGGTCGATCTCGTCGAGCGCGGCTTTCGCCTGGCCCGTGAACTCCTGGAGGCTGGCGGCCTGCGTCTGCCCCTGCGCGGCGGCGGCCTTGAGCGTCTGCCGGTTCAACTCGGCGATCTGGACGTAGGCGAGGTACTGGATGTAGTTGATCTTGATCGGGTCGATGGCGTTGTAGAGGATCTGGACGCGCGCCTGCTCCCCGCCCGTGATCGTCTCGGTGGCGTTGGCCGGCAGGATCACCGCGACGTCGGCCTGGCCGGTGCGCAACTGCTGGAGCGTGGCGTCCCGATCGGTGGTGACGTCGACCAGGTTGACGGCGGTCGAGAGGGCGTCGCGGTAGGCGCCGCGGTCGGTTGAGAACGGGCCGCCCGGCGGCACGACGACGACGACGCGCACCGGCGGCTGCTGCCCGGTGCTGCCCAGCCCGAAGAGCGCCAGCACCAGGAACGGCCCGAGGATGAGCATGAGCATCAGGACCGGCTGGCGCAGGATCTCGGTGATCTCCTTGACGACGACGCCGCCCAGGCGCACGATCAGCCGGGCGGGGCCGAGCAGCGCGTCCCAGCGCCCCGGCTGTGGGCGCGCTGCCTCGGCGGAGGGGGCCGGCTGCTGCGGGGCGCGCGGTGGCGTGGCGATGCTCATGCCCGGCTGCGTCCCGGTGCCGGGGGACCGTGCCCGAGGCCGGGCCCGTCGACAACCGCTCCGGTTCGGCTCATGCTGCGTCTCCCGTCTCCGCCCGCTCGTCGGCCGGGGTGTGCTGGCGGATCAGCTCGGCGAAGATGTCGTCGAACGGCGGCCGATACTCGCTGATCGAGTCGACGTTGAGCCCCTGCCGGTTGAGGAGGGCGGCCAGCTCGGGGATCGCCGCGCCCGCGTCGTGGACGGTGACGCGCACCTTTGGCTCGTGCGTGGTCGGGTCCACGACGATGCGCGGGGCGGCGTTCAGCAGGACCTCGCCCTGGGTCTGGGTGGCGTTCGGATCGACGCGGGCGGTGCGCAGGAGGGTGGCGACCACCGCCTCGACGCCCTCGCGGGCCACGATGTCGATGACGTCGCCGCCCATGGCGCGGCGGCGCAGCTCGAGCGGCGGCGCGTAGTCGACGAGCCGGCCGTCCTTCATCACCGCCGCCATGTCGCAGTTCTCGGCCTCGGAGACGTACTGGCTGGTGACGAAGAGGGTGCGGCGCTCGCGCTCGGCCAGATCGCGGAACCACTCCCAGAAGCGCGAGCGCAGGATCGGGTCGATGCCGGCGGTCGGCTCGTCGAGCACGATCAGGCCGGGGTCGTGGACCATGGTGCAGGCGAGCTCGAGCCGGCGCTGCATGCCGCCCGAGACGTCGCGCACGAGCTTGTGCCGGTGCTCCCAGAGGTTGACGCGATCGAGCATCTCGCGCAGGCGTTTGCCGCGCGTGAACCACCAGAGGCCGTAGAGCGAGGCGACGAAGCTGAGGTTCTCGTAGACGCTGAGGTTGGGGTAGAGAACGAAGTGCTGCGGCATGTAGCCGATGTTCTGGCGATGCCAGCGCTTGAAGCGGCGCGGGGGCACGCCGAACACCTCGACGCGCCCGCTGGAGGGCTCGAGCACGCCGATGATCATGCGGATCGTCGTCGTCTTGCCGCAGCCGGAGGGGCCGAACAGGCCGACGATCGAGCCGGCCGGCACGTGCAGCGTCAGGTTGTCGACCGCCAGTTGGTGGCCGAAGCGGCGGCTCGCGCCGTCCAGCGCCACCATCGTCTCGCCCGTCCCCGCCATCGCCCCTCCCCACCCACTGGGTTTGGGTCGGCCAGCCTCACAATCTGCCGCCCCCACCGCTGTCGGGTCTACCGCCCCCACCGCTGGTGGACCGACCGGCGCCATCGCTCGTAGCGATCTGGTGGAGCTACCGGCCGGAGACGCCGACCGGGCATCCTCACCGTCCGCTCGCCGGAGCTGCCGCCGGCCGCATCACCCCGGCTCGCCCCTCCCCGGTCCCGGCGGCCCGGGCGGCGCGGGTGCTCCACCGACAAAGGCAAGCTGCGTGCCAGCGGCCGCCGCGCACGGCAGTATAGGCACGCGCCCGAATCAGCGTCAATCGGCGGCCCGATCCGCACGCGCTGCCGCCGGGGAAGCCTCGCCCACGGCCATCGCCCGGAGCCGCTTCGCCCAGGAGCCGATCGACTCGCGAAGCGATCGCATTGCCGGGTTCGAGCCGCGGCCGTCGCCCGAAGCGGTGCCGATCAGGAGCGGGCACGCTATCATGGACGTATGGAGCAGGGGCGTGAGCGGCCGTTTCTGGGGGCGTGCGCCGGGTTGAGCGGGGACGCCTACGACGCGGTGTTCGAGGCGCGGGCGGCGGCCGGCGAGAACGTGCACGGCGAGGCCGATCTCGTCGTCAGCCTGGGTGTGCGCTCGGTGCTCGATGCCGGCTGCGGCACGGGTCGGGTGGCGCGCGAGCTGGCGCGGCGCGGCCTCGACGTCGTCGGCGTCGACATCGACCCCGAGATGCTGCAGACCGCCCGCCGCCGGGCGCCCCACCTCGACTGGCGCCTCGGCAACCTCGCCACCGTCGACCTCGGCCGCACCTTCGACGCCGTCCTCATGGCGGGCAACGTCATGCTCTTCCTTGAACCGGCCACCGAGGGCGCCGTCGTCCAGAACATGGCCCGGCACCTCGCGCCCGGCGGATTGCTCGTCGTCGGCTTCCAGCTCCTGACCTGGCCCGGCGCGCTCACCCTGCTCAACTACGACGACCACGCCCGCACCGCCGGCCTCGAGCTGGTCGAGCGCTGGTCGAGCTGGGACCGCGCTCCCTTCCACCCCACCGACCAGTACGCCGTCTCCGTCCACCGCCGCTCCGTCGCCTCGCCCACCCCGCGCCGGTAGCTGGCACACCCGCCGCCCCTCTCCCCGAAGCTCTCGCGCGGCGGCGAGGGGCTCGCCGTGCCGGCCCCACGCGCCGAGCCCGGCCGGGTGCGGCGAACCTGCGACCTCACCCGCGGCTACCGCACCGGCAGGCGCAGGTCACACACCTCCCGGGCGGGGCGATCCAGGGACCAGCGCCCCGGCCGGGCGCGGCCTATCGCCTCACCCGGGCCGCGCCGGGCAGCGATGGCCGGGCAACCGGTAGCGAAACCGCTACTCCATCCCCGCCGGCTCCCCCAGCATTGGGGGCTGGGGGGCTACCTCGCGTACACTGAAGGCAGACGCAGGAGGATCACCATGGTTCAGCTCACCAAGATCTACACCCGCACCGGCGACGAAGGGCGCACCAGCCTCGGCGACGGCAAGCGCGTCTCGAAGACGCACCCGCGCGTGGCCGCCTACGGCGCGGTCGACGAGCTCAACACGGCGATCGGGCTGGTGCTGGCGCTCGGCCACGCGGGCGACGAGGCCGACCTGCTCCGCCGCATCCAGAACGAGCTGTTCGACGTCGGCGCCGATCTGGCCGTGCCGCCGAAGGAGGGCGAGGCACCCGGAGCGCGCCTGCGACTGACGCCTGAGCACATCGCCCACCTCGAGGCGGCGATCGACCGGCTCAACGCGCGCCTCCAGCCGCTCAAGAGCTTCGTGCTGCCCGGCGGCACCCCGGCGGCCGCCTGGCTGCACCAGGCCCGCGTCGTCTGCCGGCGCGCCGAGCGCGAGACGGTGGCGCTGGCCGAGCAGGAGCCGGTTAATCCGCTGACACTGCGCTACCTCAACCGCCTCTCCGACCTGCTGTTCGTGCTGGCGCGCGTCGCCAACGGCGACGGCCGGCTCGACAGCCTTTGGGAGCCGGGGGGCACCGTCGCGGGCACGTAGCCGGACGCCCGAGCCGCCCCATCGGCCCACGGCCTCGGGTGAGCAGGTTTGTCAGCGCCGCGGCACCGGCTGAGGAGCACGGGAGCCGTGCCGGCCAAGCCCGGCCACGCGCCGGAACTGGGGCGAAAACGGCATGCCCTCACGCGCACGTGGGAGGGCATGCTCGCGTCCTGGCGCAGGTGGGGCGGGCGAGGCTACTTCGCCCGCAGGAACTCGTCGGCCACCCAGCCGGTCTTGTCGATCGCGCCCTGGTCCCCCTTCTCGACGCGGACCTGCCAGAAGTAGTACTCCTTGCCCGTGCCCGACTGGACGACGCGCTCGGGCGTGGCGGAGATGACGCGGACCTCGTCGCCATCGTAGAGCGTGAGCGCGCGGTCGTCCTCCCCGAGCGAGGCGCGCGAGCGCAGGCGCACGCCCGCGTCGGCGGTGTCCTTCTGCGGATCGACCACTACGAGCAGCGTGTTGACCGTCCACGGCTGGCGCCCACTCACGACCGGCGACGGGCTGGGCGACGGGCTGGGCGAGCCGGCCAGCGGCGGTCGCGGTGACGCTGTGGCGGCTGCCGGTGAGGTGACCGGTGGCGGGGTGGCCGGGGCCGTGGGGGTGGGCGCGGGCTGCCCCAGGCCGCAGCCGCCCACGAGGACGAGCGTCAGCAACCAGAGGCCGAACGCAACACCGGCGATCGACATCCTATTCGGCATCGGCCGTCCCCCAGACCTGTTCGTGCCCGTGCTGGCGGGCTGTGCTGCCCGGACCAGGCCGCCACCGGACAGCCTGGCCGCGGCCATTATACAACTCCGCCGCCGCCCTGGCCCAGGGCGTCCCCAGCACAATGCCGGAAATCGGCACCCTCCCCCCAGCGCTCACGGCAACTGAAGCCAGCCGACGGCGATATCCTGCGGGTTGTCGCTGAGCGCCACGATCGCCCCCGTCGTCAGATCCACCACGCGCACCGGCACGCTCATCCGCCCACCGTAGGTAATGACGGGGAGCCAGCGCCCGTCCGGGCTGACCGGCCCGATCGCGAACTGCCCAGGCACTGCCGGGCCGGCCGTGACCGTGCCCGCCCCGGGATCGAGGCGGTAGATCCCCGGCTGGTCGGTCGTCGTTCCCTGCCCGTAGGGCGAGGCGGAGGCGCCGACCAGCGCCGTGCCGTCGCTCAGCCAGCGCGCGCCCACGTACTGGAGCGCGGCGGGCAGCGAGACCCCGCGCGGTAGCGTGGTCGGCGCGTCGAGGTCGTAGAGCCAGAGGCCGACGCCGCTCGGGTAGCCGGGCAGCGCCGTGGCCGGGGCGCCCGGAACCTCGAGAGACCCCCCCGTGAGCCACCGGCCGTCGGGCGAGACCGAGAGCGGCCCCAATCCGAGCGGCGTCGGGTACGGGTTCTCCCCCACCGGTGGGAACGGACCGACCTGGCCCTTCGTCTCGCCGGTCGTGCGGTCGACCAGCAGCACCAGCGGCCGGGCGATGTCCCCGCCTGGCGGGCTGATGTAGACCAGGTTGCGGGCCACGCTCTCCCCCACGATCTGCGGCCCGGCGCCGGGGCCGGTGTGCCGCTGGGTGAAGAGCTGCTGGTAGCCCGGCCTCGGCGCGAGTGTCACGCGCCCGAGCGTCCAGTCCTCGGCCAGGTCGGACTCGCCGTCCTTGGCCGCGACCACGTCGAGCACCCAGGCGCCGCCGTCTGCCCCCGCCGTGAGCAGGGTATACGCGAAGGTGTCGGTCGGCGGCAGCTCGGCTACCACGCTCGGGGCACCACCCGGCAGGTCGAGCGCGACGAGGTCGCGGTTGCGCAGGCAGACGACCGACCGCGGCCCGCCCGGCACGCAGAGTTGCTGGCCGGGCAGCCGGGGGTTGGCCGTGACGCCGGGGACGCTGCCGATCTGGCGCAGCGGCATGCCCGGCGTATCGGCGGTCAGGAGCGTGACGCCCGCCTCATCCGGTCGCGTCACGAGGATCGAGGGGGCCGCCGCGCCGAGCGAGCGCGACAGGAACGGGCCGCCGAGCGCCAGCCCGGCCAGCACCAGGGCGGCGAGCCAGGTGATGTGCTTCACGGTGTGCCTCGCAGAGAGAAGATTGCCCCTCCCGGGTCGGCCGTCCCCCAGCCGCCCGGTTCCGGGGGCTGGCGGGGAGCGCGCCGTCGCCCGCACGCGGAGATCCGGCCCCCACTCTGGCGCGACCGGGAGCCGCCCCCAACTCCCGAGAGGTAAGCGCACGCGCCCGCACGGCCGTGCGTAGCGGGTCGCCCGGCTACCTGGCGGGCGGCGGGGGCCGGGGCGGCCGGAGCGGGACGTGCCCCACTGTAGCCCGTGGCGCCCCGACCTGTCCAGCCACTTGACAGCATTATCCCGTGGGTGGCGCGGGTCAGGCCGGGGGATAGACCTTGAGCGTCGAGAGCGGCAACCGCTCCCCCACCAGTGCGACGCGGTAGTCGCCCAGCGCGAGGTAGCGCAGGTGGAACGGCGCCCGGTCGACCTCCGCGCCCAGGCAGAGCGTCATGTCCTGGTACTCGACCTCGTCATCCGGGCCGAGGTTGGGGAAGAGGCGGGAGAGGCCGAGCGCCGTGCGGATCGTGCCGTGGCGCGCGCTGTAGGCGGTCCATTCCTTCTGCGCGCCATCGTCGAACTGGCCGCCGACCTCGAGCAGATAGGGTGCCGTGGGGTAGTCGCAGCCGAGGTACTGCCCCAGGCACCAGGCGAGATCGGCCACGAGCTGCGCCGAGTCGTGGCGGCGGAAGAGGTAGGCGCGGGCGAGGCGGTTGTCGCCCTCACCCTCGATCGCGAGCCAGTCCGCCCGGCCGCCGGCCAGTTCAAGGTTCAGGAACGCGTAGGCGCGCGCCCCGTCCGGGCCGTAGCCGACCACCGCCGCGAAGGCGCCCTGCACCGGCTCGGTCACCTCCAGCGCCGACCAGGCGACGATATCGTTCACCTGGATTGCGATGATCTGGCCGAGCTGGAGCGGGCCCGTCACCTCGCGCAGCGCCCGCGCCGCGCCGTCGTCGGCCAGCCCCGCCAGCACGTCGGCGGTGAGCGTCGGCCGGGCCGGCTCCGGCGCCGGCCGCTTGAAACGGTCGAACAGCGACATCTCCCCCTCCGCTCCCCCGGGATCGGTCGGCGCGACCCGCGCTGCGGGACCGTGGCCGACGGGTGGCCTCCGCTCGGCGCGCTCTAGCGCGAGCTGCCCGACCGCCCGCTCGACGGGCGCGCGGTGGG
>JBHOQZ010000897.1:0-5597 GCA_042408635.1 Chloroflexota bacterium | reverse complement strand
CGGGAGGGGCACGCACCGATCGCGTCCGCCCGGACGCCCGGGGGTGAAACGTCGGGCTGAGGTTGTGAAGCCCCCGCCGGGGGCTGGGACGCGTACGCGTGAGCCGGCTCCGGGTACCCCACCCGCTTCGCGGGTACCCAGCGGGTGGGGCTTGACAGCCTGAGCGCGGGGATTGATCCCCGCGCGGGCTGGGGTGACCGTTTCCGGCAGATGGTCGCAACGATCATCAGCCGGCTTCGCAGGTGCAGCGCGGGCCTTCAGCCCCGCGCGGAAAGGGGATCATGGCGACAACACACCACGAGGCCTTCGAGGCGGAGCGCCTCTACGAGGCGGCGCAGGCGCACCTGGCGGGCGGAGTCACCGCGGCGGCCCGCATCCACCCATCGCTCGGCCGGCCGTTCATGACCGCGCGCGGGCAGGGCGCCCGCGTCTGGGACGTCGACGGCAACGAGTACATCGACCTGAACACGTCGTTCGGCGCCTCGCTGCTCGGCCACGGCCACCCAGCCGTCAAGCGCGGTATCCAGGCAGCGCTGGAGCTCGGCCTGGTCTGCGCCCACGAGACGCCGCAGCAGGCCGAGGTGGCCCGCAAGCTCTCGGCCTGCGTGCCCGCCGCCGAGCTGGTGCGCTTCACCACCTCCGGCACCGAGACGACCTGGCACGTGATCCGCACCGCCCGCGCCTACACCGGCCGAGTGAAGATCGTCAAGTTCGAGGGGCACTTCCACGGCTACCACGACTACCTGGGCTACTCGGCCTGGCCGCCGCTCCCGCAGGCAGGGCCGCCCGAGGCGCCCGCCGTCTACCCGGAGAGCGGCGGCATCCCGCCGGCGCTGCGCGAGACGGTGATCGTGCTGCCCTGGAACGATGCCGACGCACTGGAGCGGACACTGAAGCGCCAGGCCGGCGAGATCGCGGCCGTCATCATGGAGCCGATCAACTACAACTCGGGCACCATCCTGCCGCGGCCCGGCTACCTCGAGGCGGTGCGCGAGCTGACGCGCCGGCACGACGTTCTGCTGATCTTCGACGAGATCCTCTCGGGCTTTCGCACCGGGCCGAGCTGCGCCCAGGGCGACTACGGCGTGACGCCGGACCTCTGCACGCTCGGCAAGGCGCTCGGCGGCGGCACGCCGCTCTCGGCGTTCGCCGGGCGGCGCGAGGTGATGGATGCGGTGGCGCCGCGCGGGTCGGCGGTCCACAGCGGCACGTTCAACGCGCACCTGATCCCGATCCTGGCGGCCAACGCCTTCCTCGACGAGATCGCGGCGCCGGATTTCTGGGCGAACCTGGAGCGGCTGGAGGCGTATTTCTATCCGGCGCTGCGCGAAGCGTTTGCCCGGGCGGGGCTGCCGGTCTGGGTGCAGGCGAAGGGGGCGCGCTTCAGCCTCCTCTTCGGCCTGGAGGAGGAGCCGCGCGACTACCGCCACGCCACGACCTGGGACCGCGAGCTGGCGAAGCGGTTCTTCCGCGAGGCGCTGACGGAGGGCGTCTACTTCCACTTCGCCTGGCACCACGGCTTCTCCGCGCAGCACACGCGGGCCGACCTCGACCGCGCCCTTGAGGGGATCGAGCGCGCGGCGCGGCGGGCCGCGGCGTGAGCCGGCGCCGGCCGGGAGGAACGGGACGATGAGGCTGGCGATCGCCGAGCTCCAGCAGGAATCGGGCACGTTCCTGCCGAGCCGCACGACGCTCGAGCTATTCCGCGAGGGCGCGCTCGCCTTCGGCGGCGAGGTCGCGACCCGCTATGGCGACGTGCTCGAGCTCGGCGGCGCCTTCGCGGCTGGCCGGGCGCGCGGGGACGTCGAGTGGGTGCCACTCATGAAGGCGGCGGCCACGCCCTGGGGGCCGCTGGTCCACGCCGACTTCGAGTGGCTGATGGCGCAGCTCCTCGCACGGCTCGACGCGGCCGGTCCGGTCGACGGGATGCTGCTGGTCGTCCACGGCGCGCTCGTCACCGACGGGGAGCCGGACCCGGAGGGGGTCCTGGCCGAGCGGGTCAAGGCGCGGCTCGGCGACCGGCCGCTGGTCGTCACGCTCGACCTGCACGCCAACGTCACCGAGCGCCTGGTGCGCAGCGTCGACGGCCTCGTCGCCTACAAGACCTCGCCCCACATGGACCACTTCGATACCGGCCGGCGCGGCGCCGAGCTCTTGTTCGCGGCGGCCTCGGGTGCGGTGCGGCCGGTGGTGGCTCACCGCAAGCTGCCGATGATCACGCCGGCCGAAACGCACAACTCGCTGCGCGGCCCGTTCGCGGAGCTGCTGGCCGAGGCGGCGCGCGTCGAGGCGCAGCCCGGCGTGCTCGCGGTCTGCCTCTGCCCGGTCCAGCCCTGGCTCGACATCCCCGAGCTCGGCTGGAGCGTGGCGGTGACGACCGACGGGGACCGCGCGCTCGCCCAGCGGCTCGCCGACGAATTGGCCGCTCTGGCCTGGGGGCGGCGGCACGAGTTCCTGGTCCGCAAGACGCCGATGGCCGAGGCGGTGCGGCGGGCCGCCGCGGCCGACGGCGGCACATGCGTCGTCTCGGATTCGGGCGACAACACCTTCGGTGGCGCGGCCGGCGACAGCACCGAATTGCTCAAGGCGCTGTTTGAGCACGCCCCGGACCTGCCGGCGATCGTCTTCGTCACCGATCCACCGGCCGTGGCGGCCGCCATCGAGGCTGGCGTTGGCCAGACGGTGACAGTCGAGGTCGGCGGGCGCTTCGACCGGGAGCACTACACGCCCGTGCGCGTGACGGGGCGCGTGCGGACGATCTTCGACGGCTGCCTCGAGCTGACCGGGCTGGCGCTGAGCGGGCGCCTGCTCAATGCCGGGCGCTCGGTCGTGCTCGCGGTCGGGCCGATCGCGCTGATCGTGACCGAGCGGGCGCTCGGCAACATCGACCCCTGCGTGCCGCGCGCCTTCGGGCTCGAGCCGACGAGCTACCGGCTCGTGCAGGTCAAGTCGCCGGTCGGGTTCCGCGCTGGCTACGAGCCGATCGCGCGCGAGGTGATCTTGCTCGAGTCGCCGGGGTACACGACGAGCGAGTTCGAGCGGCTCACCTGGCGGGTGGCACCCCGGCCGCTCTTCCCGCTCGACGATGTGCCCGATGACGTGGCGCTGGCGTTCCGGCGTGAACAGTAGGAGGAGCGGAAGTCCATGCCGTTCGTGGCCGAATCGGAGGCGCTGAACGCGCCCGCGCTCGACCTGGAGACCGTCGTGCAGGAGATGGGCGCCCCGCCCTGGCGCCGGCCGCTGATCGGGGTGGACTCGACGCGCTGGGTGCTCATCATGTGGCCGCCGGGGTTCGTCACGGTTCCGCACCACCACCCGCGCTGCGAGGAGGCATTCTTCATCCTGCGCGGCCGCGCCAGCTTCCGCTTTGCCAACGAGGCGCAGCAGCGCACTGTCGGCCCCGGCACGTTGCTCTTCGCGCGGCGGGGTGTGCAGCACACGATCGGCGTGCCCGGCCCCGAGCCGCTGCTGTTCCTCGCCTCGGTGACGCCGAACGAGGACGCGCCCGACGAGCAGATCGACGACCCGAACGGCGTCGGCGTCACGCTCTCGGGCAGCTAGCCGTCCGGGTGGAAGAGGGCGGCGATGTCGCCCGCCCAGGTGACGGCGTAGGCGCGGATCGCCATGAGCCGCGCCGCGCGCGGGCAGGTGATCTCGGCCCGCACCCGGCCGAAAGGGTCGTCGAGGCGGGCGATCGGCTCACCGGCCCCCCGGTGGCGGTCGAGATCGACGCCGGGCTCGACGCGGAAGCGGCCCGACCCGGCTAGTTGGGGAGATGGGTCTTGACGACCGCCTCGAGTTCGTCGAGGTCGAACGGCTTTTCGAGCCGGGCATTCATTTCGATGCCCGCCAGGCGGTCGGGCGCGCGGGGATCGGCCGAGACGACGATGATCGGCACGTCGCGCGTGCGCGGGTCGGAGCGAATCAGCCGCGTGATCTGCGCGCCGTCCATCACCGGCAGCATCATATCGAGGATGATCAGCTCCGGCGGCCGGTGGCGGATCGCGGCGAGCGCCTGCGACCCGTCGGCGGCCGCCTCGACGTGGTAGCCGCGCTCGGCGAGGCAGAGCGCGATGAGCGAGCGGATGGCCTGGCACGCGCCTTGCTCATAGCGCGGTCGACAGAACATCGCCCGGACCGCGTCAGGGCGTCCCCCCCCCAACGAAGGAGAGTGGAACCGATGCGCCTCATTAACCAGAACCAGACCGCTGGTCAGCCGACTTGGGGTGAGCTCTGCCTCGCCATCAACGAGGGTCAGGTGCCTGCTCAGCTCGAGGGCGACTGCTACACCCTCCGCCGCGGCGATTTGCTGCGCTGGCTGCGCGACGCCGACGAGGCACGCCCGACCATCCGCTCCGCGAGCTAAACCCGGCTACCCCCTCAGCGTTGCGGGCGTGGCCATGGCCGGCGGCCCCCGGTCCGGCCGAGCGGCCCCTGACCAACAGTTCTGGTCGCACGTCAGTCATTCGCCCATCGGGTCGGCCCGAGACGCGGCGGACCGACGTAGCCAGCCCCGAAGCAATGCCATCCCCGGTTGCGCGCAGGTGTTGCACCATCTACAATGAACGAAAAGTATTTCGGCTGCCCGGCACAAGGCCGATTACCCGCCTCGAGCCGGCCGGCGAGGCTGCGTCGACCCTGAAATCGCGCTTCGGTCGAAGAGCAGCGGCTGCATTTTCCCCCAGTTCGGGCCGATCGCCCTAGGCATGGCATGAGCGTACCCTACCTTGCGCAGCAACGTTGAGGGACTGGACCGCATGGACGAGACCCGCACGATCCTGGTTGCCGACGACGAGAAGCCGATTCGGCTCATGCTCACTGATGCACTCGAGGGCGAGGGCTATCGCGTCGCGCAGGCCGCGAGCGGGGGCGAGGTGCTGCGCGCGCTCACCGGCGGCCAGAAGCCCGACCTGGTGCTGCTCGACCTGCGTATGCCCGAGCTGAGCGGCCTCGACGTGCTGCAGCGGCTGCGCGAGCAGAACATAAAGGTGCCGGTGCTGCTTATGACCGCGCACGGCAGCTCGAGCTCCGCTATCAAAGCGATCCAGCTCGGCGCCGAGGACTACATCGCCAAGCCGTTCGACCTCGAAGACCTCATCCACGCCATCAACCGCATCTTCGCCTACCAGCGGCTCTCCAGCGAGGTCCAGAAGCTGCGCAAGCTGGCCGACCGCGACCCGGCCGAGAAGATCGTCGGCCGCAGCCAGCGCATGCTCGAGGTCTACAAGCTCATTGGCCGCGTCGCCCGCAGCGAAGCCACGGTCCTCATCACCGGGGAGACTGGCACCGGCAAGGAGCTGGTGGCCGAGACGATCCATGCCAACTCGGCCTACCGGACCGGACCGCTCATCAAAGTGGCGATTCCCGCGCTGCCCGAAACGCTCCTCGAGAGCGAGCTGTTCGGCCACGAGAAGGGCGCCTTCACAAGCGCGCTGTCGCAGCGCAAGGGGCGCTTTGAGCTCGCCCACAAGGGCTCGATCTTCCTCGACGAGATCGGCGAGATGACGCTGGGCACCCAGCGCAAGCTGCTGCGCGTGCTCCAGGAGCGCGAGTTCGAGCGCGTGGGCGGCGCGACGCCGATCCAGGTCGACACGCGC
>JBHOQZ010000895.1:0-3605 GCA_042408635.1 Chloroflexota bacterium | reverse complement strand
GGCAGGGGAGCCGCAGCCGAAGGAGGGACAGCGTGACCGATCTCCTCAACCGCATCGAGCCCGACGCCGACGAGTTGCTTGCCCAGGACCGGGCGCACCTCATCCACCCGCTCCAGCACCCGGTCGAGTCGGCTAAGCCGCTCCTGCTTGTCAAGAGCGAGGGCGTCTACCTGACCGATGCCAACGGCAAGCAATACATCGACGGCCTCGCCTCGCTCTGGAACGTCAACCTCGGCCACAGCCGCAAGGAGCTGGCCGAGGCGGCCTACCGCCAGATGCAGCAGATGGCGTTCGTCAGCGCCTACGCCGGCTTCACCAACGCGCCCGCGATCCAGCTCGCCGAGAAGATCATCGAGCTCGCGCCCAGGGGCATGGCCGGCGTCTACTTCACCAGCACCGGCGCCGAGTCGAACGAATCGGCAATCAAGACCGTGCGCTACTACTGGAAGCAGCGCGGCCGCCCCGAGAAGATCAAGATCATCTCCCGCATGCTCGGCTACCACGGCGTGACGACCGGCGCGATGAGCGCCACCGGCATCCCGATGTACTGGAAGATGTTCGAGCCGCGCAGCCCCGGCTTCGTCCACATCGAGGCGTGCTATCCCTATCGCGGTCGCAAGACGGGGCGCGAGTTCGCCGACCTGCTCGAGCAGAAGATCCTCGTGGAGGGGCCGGAGACGGTGGCCGCGTTCATCGCCGAGCCGGTGCCGGGTGTGGGTGGTGTGCTGGTGCCGCCGGACGACTACTTCCCGCGCATCCGCGAGATCTGCGACAAGTACGACGTGCTCTGGATCGCCGACGAGGTCATCACCGGCTTCTGCCGCACCGGTAAGTGGTTCGGCGTGCAGAACTGGAACGTCACCCCCGATGTGATGTCGTTCGCCAAGGGCGTCACCAGCGCGCACCTGCCGCTCGGCGGCATCATTGTGAGCTCCGCGATCCACGAGGCGATCGAGACGGCGCCGCCCGAGAACCGCTACATGCACGCTGCCACCTATTCGGGTCACCCGACCTGCTGCGCGGTGGGGCTCGAAAACGTGCGCATTATGGAGCGCGACGGGATCGCCGAGCGCGCCCGGGTGATGGGCGAGCGCCTCTTGAAGGGCCTGCGCGGGCTCGAGAGCCTGCCGGTCGTGGGCGAGGTGCGCGGCCTCGGCCTGATGGCGGCGGTTGAGCTGGTGAAGGACAAGGGGACGCGCGAGGAACTGCCGCAGGCGCAGACCGACGCGATCATGCGCCAAACGCGCGAGAACGGCGTCCTCTTCCGCCACCGCGCCAACATCATCATGATGGCGCCGCCGCTCATCATCACCGAGGAGCAGATCGACACCATGATAAACGTCCTCGGCGACGCCATCCGCGCCAATACCGCCTGATCCGGCGCACGCTCCCCACGCGGTCGGCCGTGAAGCTCGTGGAAGGGAGACGCCGCCAGCGGACGATGATCAGGTGGGCGGCCATTCGGCTCCCGCTCCTGCTTCGCGGCAGGTTGTGCACCGGAGAGACCGACCATGCGACGAGGCTCGCTGCTGCAGCTCGGTGCGGCGCCGGGCATCTGCCTCTGGCTGCCCCGCCTAGGCCCCGGCGGGGCGCGCTGGCTGCCGGCCGCCCACGCGGCCGGCCTCGACGAATCGCCGCCCGTCCGGGCCGCCAAGTGGGTCGCCGAGCCGGCGCCCAGCGCCGAGGCGTTCGCCGCTGAGCCGACCTTCAGCGGCCCCTCCGCAGCGGCCACCTCCTGCCCGCCAACGGCCGAGGAGGCGGTCTAGCTGTCGGCGCCGCACCGGGCGCCGCTCGCGTTCGATGCGCTGGCGGCGCAATGGCCGGCGGGCGCCGCGGTCTGCCTGCGCACGAGCCGCGACGGCCGGATCTGGAGCGGCTGGCGGCGGCAGGGTGTCTTTGTCGAGCAACGCGGCGAACGCTTCGGCGACCTGATCGACCTGCCCGAGCTGGCCGAGTGGGTGCAGGTCCGGGTGGACCTCGCCCCGCCCCGTGAAGGCGGCCGCCTGCCGGCCGCGCCGAGCCACGCCGCCGATCCCGCGTCCCCAGCCGCCGTGTACGGCCGGGAAGGCACGGGGCGGCGCTCTCCACACGCTCCACCGGGCCGGCCGGGGCGGCACCCGCACGAGTGTCCGTCACGACGATCCGGGCGGGGCTGCTCGACGTGCCGGCAGCGGAGCTGAGCACGGGCCGGCCGGCGGCCACCTATCCGATCTGGGGGCTGCCCTTCGACGACGGCGCCTTCTCGGTCTGGCCGACGCTGATCTTTGTGCCGCGGCCCGCCTGGGGCGCCACGGTGCCCCCGCCGACCGCCGCCGGCTACTGGCCGCCGGAGCACGACCCGATTCGGTTCATCACCGTCCACCACACCGCCACGGCGAACCGGCCGCCCGACCCGGCCGCCGTGGTGCGCGCGATCCACTACTACCACACCTACACGCTCGACCGGGGCAACATCGGCTACCACTTCCTGATCGATCCCTGGGGCACGATCTACCAGGGGCGCGGCGGGGGCGCGGACGCCGTTGCCGGCCACGTCTACGCCTACAACCGCTTCAACCTCGGCATCAGCCTGCTCGGGCAGTTCCAGCCCGAGGCGCCGGACGTGCCGGAGCCGGGGGGTGAGCCGACGGAGGCGGCGCTCGCCAGCCTGGTGAGTCTCGCCGGCTGGGCGGCCAGGCGGTACGCCGTCGAGCCGGGCGCGCTGGTCTCCTACCCGCTCCACGACCGGCGCGATGGCCCGTTTCCGACCGTGCAGGGGCAGCGCGACTGGCACGACGGCGTCCACCGCGTCTTCCCCGATCAGCCGCCGCCCGCAACGGCCTGTCCGGGCGAGGCGCTCTACCGCCGGCTGGACGACCTGCGCGGCGAGATCGCCGCCCACGCTGCCCGGGCGCAGCCGAGCCGGCTGGTCGGCACGCTCGCCGCCTTCGCCGCCTACGAGACCTATGCGCCGGGCGCGGTCCGGGGCGATTTCGCCTATGGCCCGAACCCCGGCCTGGCGCCGAGCGTGCGGTTCCACCTCGACGTGCGCTCGCGCGACGCGCACGAGGCCGGGGCGGGAGCGGCGACCGGCCGCTTCGAGATGACCGACGAGGCGAACGGTCTGCGCTACACCGCCGACCGGATCGGGTTCGTCGGCATCTGGGAGGAGGGGCTGGCCCGGGGCGCCTTCGTGCGGGGCGCCGGGCGCACCGGCGTGGGTGAACCCGCCGACTTCTCGCTCAGCCTGACCGAGGACGCTGCCGGCGCGACCGTCCGCCTCTGGCTCACGAGCGGCCCGCCCTACCAGACCCAGGGCAGCCTCCTCTTTGGCAGCTTCCGCCTCACCCGCTGATGCGGCGCCCGGCCGAACCAGCGATCGAGCGTTGCATCGTGGGCCGGGTTGGTCAGGGGCGGGGCCAGGTGATGTCGCCGAGGCCGACGGACTGGTCGAGGAGGGTGCCCGTGTCGGTGGCGAGGTCGATGGTGCCGAGCGCGCCGCGCGTGAGGTAGACGAGCTGGCGGCTGTCCGGTGACCAGGCGAGGCTGAGCTCGTCCGCCTGGGAGCTGGCGGCGGTGAGGCGCCGTGGCTCGCCCGTCGCCAGGTCGACCAGGAAGACCTCCCA
>JBHOQZ010000894.1:0-11381 GCA_042408635.1 Chloroflexota bacterium | reverse complement strand
TGGGAGTAGCCAGCACCGCCAGCCGGCTGGCCGATGGCGCCGACCGCGCCCCGCGGGCCGGCCCGCTCCGCTGGGAGTATCGCGCACGGCCGCCCGGATGCGCCAGCGCGCTGCCGGCCGGCCGCCCGGCAGCTACCGGTGTCGGCCGCTGACGGGCGCGATCACCGCGCGCCACCCTAACCGGCGCCAACCGTCGCCTGTCGGGTCTTGACGTTGCGAATCGGTCCGTCCATGCTGCCCGTGTACGCCGCGCCCTGAGGCATGCGGTCGACAGGTGCTGGTGACTGGCGGAGCCGCCCGAAGGAGTGGAGATGTACGATGCGATCGTGATCGGGGCGCGCTGCGCCGGGGCGGCCACCGCCCTGCTCCTCGCGCGCCGGGGCTACCGGACCCTCGTCGTCGACCGCAGCAGCTTCCCGAGCGAAATCCGACGCGGTCACCTCATCCACCGGCACGGTCCCGGCCGCCTCCACCGTTGGGGGCTCCTCGACCGGGTCGCGGCGACCGGCTGCCCGGCGATCACCTCGATCAGCAACGATTTGGGCGACTTCCCGCTCGTCGGCGAAGACCTGGTCGTCGATGGGGTGGCCGTCGGCTACGGGCCGCGGCGTGGCGCCCTCGACCAGGTCCTGATCCAGGCGGCGGTCGACGTGCCGAACTTCCTCCGCCGCCCCTACGGCCCGGGCTGGGCGCTGGTGGGTGATGCCGGCTGCCACAAGGATACCTACCTCGCGCTCGGCGTCTGCGATGCCTTCCGTGACGCCGAGCTCCTGGTCGACGCCATCGACGCCGGGCTGTCGGGCGGACGCGACCTCGACGCCGCGCTCGCCGCCTACGAGCGACGACGCAACGAGGCGACGCTGCCCGACTACCGGCAGAACATGCAGCTCGCGCGGTTTGCCCCGCCGCCGCCACCCGGGCTGTCGCCCGAGGAACAGAGGGTAGATCAGATGCGCCTGCGGGCGTCGGTGCGCGGTGATCGCGAGGCAACGCGGCAGTTCTTCATGGCCCACGAGGGCCTGATCCCGCGCGAGGCGTTCCTGGCGGCGATTCGCGACCGGATCGGGCAGGCAAGCGCCTGAGCGCTCGGGAAACGATTTGTCGGCGATCGCGTCGCACCCAGGCCAAGATAACGTCGGGGTCGCGTCAGCGCCGGGACGCGACCGCGCCCGCCGGCGAGATGTCGCGGGTCACCTGACCGCCGAGCATGACCCACTCGACGCGCCCGAGCGCGGCGATGTCGTCCAGCGGGTTGCCGGGCACGGCGATCAGGTCGGCCCATTTGCCCGGCTCGACCGTGCCGACCTCGCGTTCGAGGTCGAGCGCCCGCGCGGCGGTGCGGGTGCCGGCGACGATCGCCTGCATCGGCGTCAGCCCCGCCTCGACCAGCAGGGCAAACTCCTCGGCGTTGCCGCCGTGCCGGAGCCAACTCGAGCCGGTGCAGTCGGTGCCGGCGGCGATCGGCACGCCCGCCTTGGCCGCGCGCCGCACCAGCTCGTTCTGCTCGGCGCGGATCGTCGCGCGCTCCTCGGTGCGGAAATGGTGGTCGGCGGCGGCGCCGAGCCAGAGCGTGGGGGTGAGGATGGCGCCCTGATCGCGCATCAGGCGCACCGTCTCTGGGCTGATCCCGTAGCCGTGCTCGATGCAGTCGACCCCGCCTAGCAGGGCGTTGCGCACGCCGGGGTCGCCCATGCAGTGGGCAGCCACCTTCACGCCGCAGGTGTGCGCCTCCTCGACGATCGCGCGGATCTCCTCCACGCTGAACACGGGCACCTTGCCCCAGGCGCCCGCGGTGCCGGTGGCGGTGCCGATCTTGATGAAGTCGGCCCCCTCGCGCAGGGTCAGGTCGACGGCCCGCTTGCATTCGTCGGGGCCGTAGGCGAAGCGCACCCAGCCGCGCTCCAGCGGGATCGAGGCGTCGTACCAACGGTGGAACGCCTGGGTGATGCCGGTGCCGGCCGCGACGATACGCGGACCGGTGACGTGCCCCTGATCGATCATGCGCTTGAGCGTCGGGGTCGTGCGTGAGCCGCAATCGCGAACGGTGGTGAAGCCGGCGTCGAGCATGCGACGTGCCTCGACCGCCGAGCCGAGCGCCGCCTCGGCGACCGGGCGCGCGCCCATCGGCGTGCCGTCGCGCCCGAGGTTGCCGACGAAGTGCAGGTGGGTGTCGATCAGGCCGGGGAGCAGCGTCAGCTCAGCCAGGTCGATCACGGTGGCGTCGCCCGTGGCCGCGCCGTCGGTCTGGCTCCGCACCCCGGCGATCCGCCCGTCGCGGATCAACACTTCCGGCCGTTCGAGCGGGTCGCTCCCGGTGCCGTCGATCAGCCGCGCTGCCCGCACTACTAGGTCCATCGTCAGCTGCCTCCTCTCATCCCAGCCCGGTCCGGGCGCGGCCAAGCGCGCGCCCGCCGAGCCCGGCCATGATAACTCCCCGCCCGCCGGGGCGCGGGTTTGACCAGCGCGATGCCGGGCGCTAGATTCACCGGCAGGGGTGGCTGCAATCGCGGCGGAGCATGAGGAGGAGCGGGGTGGACGGTGCGAGGCTGACGGGGCCGGAACCGAACTTCGATGTGGCGCAGTTGGCGCACGTCGAGATCCTGACGCCGAAGCCCGAGGCGACGATCTGGTTCTTCACGCAACTGCTCGGGCTCGACGTGACCGAGCAAGTTGGGCAGTCGGCGTATCTGCGCGCCTACGAGGACTGGTACCACCACACGCTCAAGGTCACCGAGGCACCCCAGGCGGGCCTGGGCCACATCGCCTGGCGCACCTCCTCCGCGCCGGCGCTCGGCCGCCGGGTGGCCGTCCTCGAGGCGAGCGGGCTCGGCCGCGGCTGGATCGAGGGCGAGCGCGGCCACGGCCCGGCCTACCGGTTCGTGACGCCGGAGGGGCACCCGATGGAGGTGCTCTGGGAGGTCGAGTACGCGCAGATCCCCGAGGCGCAGCGCAGCCTACTGCGCAACCGGCCGCAGCAGCGCCCGCTGCGCGGCGTGCCGGCCCGGCGGCTCGACCACGTCAACATCTTCGCGCGCGAGGTTACGCCCGTGCGCGACTTCCTGATCGACACGCTCGGCTTCCGGCTGCGTGAGAACCGCGTGATCGCCGACGGCACCGAGACCGGTACCTGGCTGAGCGTGAGCCCGCTAGTCCACGAGATCGCGATCATGCGCGATCGAACCGGCGCGCGCGGGCGCTTCCACCACCTCGCCTACTGGTACGGCTACCCGCAGCACCTCTACGACGCGGTTGAGGTGTTCAACGACCACGGCATCTTCGTCGAGAGCGGGCCGGGCAAGCACGGCATCAGCCAGGCGATGTACCTCTACGTCTACGAGCCGGGCGGCAACCGGGTCGAGCTGTTCGGCGATGTCGGCCACCTCATCTTCGATCCGAGCTGGCGGCCAGTCACCTGGACCGACGGTGACGTCAAGAGCAGCGCCTGGGTCGGCATGCCCCACCCGCCCTCGTTCTTCAGCTACGGCACGCCACCGCTCGAGGTTGGCCCCGAGGCGCTCAAGCCAACGAGCGAGCACGCCATCCCGCTACCGTAGGCGGCCCGGCTCACCCGAGGCCGAGCGCCCTCGGGGCGTTGGCGATGTGGGCGTTTCGAACTTCGGCCGCCACGTGGGCCGACCGACGCGGCGTTGCGCGATCGTGCGGGGCAGGCGGCGGCTTCGAGTCCATGGCTCCGGCTGGCTCAGGCTCGACCGTTGACGCGTTGCCCGATCGAGCTGGGGAGGCGACGGCGAGCCTCAGCGGTCGGCAGGTTCCGGGCCGACGTGGACGACGTAGGGCCACCAGTTGTTGAGGCGTCCGTCGGCGGCGTGGCCGGGCGCCTTCGGCAGCCGCTCCAGCCACCAGCGGTGGTGCAGGCGGATGTCGCCGCCACCCCAGTCGGCGGCGGTCATGAGCCGTCGCTCGCCCGTCAGGTGCGGATAGCGCAGCCAGTCGTCGGCGGTGCTCCAGACCGGGCGCGGGTTGCCCCAGTCGTAGTCGCGCACCGAGTTCGGCGCGAAGTGGACGTTGCCACAGGCCGCCTGACCCGGCGCCACCAAGTCGTAACGGGTGAAGCGGTCCCAGGCGTGGCGCGGCCGCGCGGGGTCCCACGAGCCGTAGACGTGGACCATGGCGCTCTCGACCCGGTGACCCAGGTTCTCCAGCATCTCCCCGACGCCGCGCTCTGGGTTGAACCCCATGATGACGAACGGCCGGTCGCAGCGGACGCCGGGCACCGGCTCGGAGTTGCACCAGCGGGCGCCGCGGCCCACCATCGTCGACTCCCAGAGCCCGGCGTAGGGGTAGGCGAAGATCCAGACCTCGTCGATCTCGCCCGCCTCGACCCGCCGCACGAGGTGGAAGTCGCGGATGAGCGCGCCGTAATCGGTGGCGTCGGGTCGGTGGTAGGGCGGGCCGCCGGGACGGCCCCGGGCACGCCACATCGCCAGCCAGGAGGCGTCGGTGTAGCGGAAGCCATCCCGCTTCACGGGGTGGAGGTCGAGGTCGAGCCACTCGACCACCCGGTAGCGTAGCGCCCCACCCGACACCGCCGCAATCTCCGCGCTGTAGCCGGCGACGAGCTCATGCGGGTCGTTGAAGCCGGCGAGCGCATTCAGGCGGCGGCCGCCCTCCGCCTCGACGAGCGGATCGACGTTGAGCACGAGCACGCGCGGCGACAGCTCGAGGTTCACGCATCAACTCCCACACCCGGCCGCGAGCGGCATTGCCACTCGCCTCACCTGCGCCTCGTCTCGGGCATGCCGGCTGGTGTGCCCAGCACTCCGCTCTGCCGCGCCAGGCACGCTCTTACCGTACCCCCCGAGCGCGGTAAAGGACAGTGCCGAGTCGAGGCCGCCCGCCGATGAGCGGGGCAGGGCGGGCCGGGGCGGGCGCCGAGACGGTGCTACGCGGGCGGGAGAAGCGAGAGGCCGGCGATATCCGAGAAGTGCCGCCGGTTGTTGGTGACGAGGGTGAGGTTGTGGGTGAGGGCGGTCGCCGCGATCAGCAGATCAAAGGCGCGCATGTTGACCTCGGCGCCGGCACGGCGCAGCGACAGGCGAAGCCGCGCGTGGCGCGCCGCCACGGCGCGGCTGATGGGGAGGATCTCGATCCCGCGCAAGAAGCCGCGGAAGCTGCGCAGTGCAGTCCGCGGATCCCGGCCACCATAGATGCCTTCCAGGTATTCGGTCTAGGTGATGATCGAGATCGCCAACCCTTCAGGCGAGAGATGTGAAAGCAGTGCCAGGGCGTTGGGTCGCCCGTTGAGATAGTCAGCTATCCAATCCGTATCGATCAGGTAGTTCATAGCTCAACCGGCGGCCGGTTTGAGCCACGCGCCGCGTAGATCTGACGCTTGAACTCCTCGGCGTCGAACTGATCTCGCATCGCGCCGGCCGCGGCGCGGAAGGCCTCGAGGTCGGCCTCGCTGGGTCGCCAGTCGCGCAGCGACCGGCGCCCGGTTCGCAGGCGCTCCCGCCTAATGACCACCCGGTGCCCGTTGTGCTCGACCACGATCGGCTCGTTGTCGCGCACGACCCGCTCGATCGTGCCGGCCACATAGGCGGCGAACTCGTCCATGGAAATCGTCGTCAGCTTCTTGCTCATCGCCGCTGCCCCCCTCACCTCCCAGTATAGCACGCGGGCGGACGAGCAACCCGAACGCGTGGGGCTCGGCGCCGTTCGCCGGCGGCGGGGAACGCGCCGGCGGCCCCGCAGATCCGGAAGGCCCTCCCGCATGCCCGCGCAGCCTGCCCGCAACGATCCTCACACTCACCGGCGGAGGTGCTGCCTCACCCAGGCGATCAGGTGCTCGACGTAGCGCGGGCTGAGCGCCTCGAGGCTCGGCTCGCCGCCCAGCGTGGGGTGGTGCGAGGTCCCGGGCAGGCGCACAACCGTGACGTCGGTATTGCCCGCCGCTACGGCAGCGCGGCGCCAGGTCGCGATGCTCGGCTCGACCGGCGTCCACTCATCGTCCTCGCCGTAGAAGAGCAGGACCGGGCAGCGGACCCGCGCCAGGATCGGCTCGGGGTCGACATCCATGTCGCCCCAGGTGCCGGGTGGCCCGAGGACGCGCGGCACGTAGGCGAGCGCGAACCACGGGTGGTCGGCGAAGCGATCGATCACGGCTTGAGTCGTCGCGCGGTCCGCGTCACCGCGCTGGTAGGCCTCGTAGGCGGCGCGCAACGCTGCCAGCTCGTCGAGGTCGGTGCTGCCGTAGCCGGCCCGCCGGAGCTGCTCGGCCGTCCCGTAGCGCATCTGCGCGGCCGGCGTGACGCCGGTCGAAGCCAGCAGCACCAGCCCCGCCACCTCCTCGGAAAGGGCCGCGGCGAGCGGCGCCGCCCAGGCGCCCTGGCTGAAGCCCCAGAGGCCGAGCGGCGCGTCGCCCACCCCCGGCTGCACGCGCAGGAGGCGGAGTGCCGCCAGCGCATCGGCCGCCTGCACCGCGAGCGGAACGTCACCCCGCGCCGGACGGCGGTCGAAGCGCAGCACGGCGATGCCGTGCGCCGGGAGCGTCCGGGCGAGGTGGCGCAAGAGGAACTGGTGGCGCGACGGATCGCTCGCCGGGTGGAGCGGAATCAGCCCCCACGGATCACCCCGTCCGGCGGCAGGGTCAGCGTGGCCGGTAGCGCCGCCCCCGCGCCCTGAACGAACAACTCGCGCGTCGTCGCATCCATCGTGCACCCGAGCGGTCGGTCGAGGGGCGCCGTACCCGCAGCGGCCCCGCCCTCTCGATCGACGCCAATGCCGGAGTTGGCCGGTGGGACTGCCGCGGCCGGCCGCGGCTGGCAGCGCCCGGTTAGAAGCTGAAGCGACCGCGATTCTCGAGCGCGTCGAGCAGGCCGTTGGCGGCGAGCTGCTCGCGCACCTCGTCCTTGGTGCGGTGGCGGGCCGGCCAGTCGTCGGCCGCGGCGACCCGCGCCACGACGCGCGCCCCGACCATGGCCGAGCACTGGAGGCCACGCAGGTCGGCCTTGTCGAGCGTGTCGGCCGGGGTGTGGCCCCAGCCGCGGCCGACCAGTGCGGACGACGGATCGGTCGCCTTGAGCGTTGCGTTGGGCACGCCGCACACAGCGTAGGGGAAGTGGTCGGAGTGGGAGTTGAAGCGGTCGTTCACGCCGAAGCGGTAGCACATCTCGGCCGACTGGCGCTTGAAATATGGCACCAGCTCGGGCAGCCCGGTCAGGTCGATCGCCTCGGTGCCGCCCGGACCGCGCCCGGCCGTGTCGAGGTTGAGCACGAAGCGCACCTTGCCCAGCTCGTCGGCGTGCTGCTCGGTGTAGGCCCAGGCGCCGTTGAGGCCGAGCTCCTCCACGCCCCAGAAGATCACGCGCAGGTTGCGCGGCAGCTCGCCCTTGTGCTTGCCCAGGACGCGCGCCATCTCCAGGCCCACCACCGTGCCGGCGCCGTCGTCGAGCGCGCCCTGCGAGATGTCGTGGCCGTCGTAGTGGCCGCCGAAAATGACCCATTCGTCGCTCGAGCCGTCGCCGGGGATGTCGCCCACCACGTTCCACGACGTCATCGGTCGGTTCTGGTGGTCGCCGGTGAGGTGCACGACGGTGCGGCCGCGGGCGCAGGCCCGGCGCAGGTACTCGCCCGTCTCGTAGGAGACGCCGAGGCCCGGGATTTCCGCCTGGCGCCCCGAGGAGAGGGAGCCGGTGATCACCATCTGGCCGGGGTTCTTGTTGGCGAACAGGAAAGCGACGGCGCCCGCCCGCACCGCGCGGTCGTACTTGTCCTTGCGGTGGCTGGGCTTGCGGCCCGGCACCGGCGTCGATTCGGCTGAGCTGAGGGCGACCTTGCCGCGCACGGCGTCGCCGAGCCGGGCGAAGTCCTCCTCCTCGCCCTCGCCGCAGTCGATCACCTCGGCAGTGAGGTCGCAGGCGGGGCAGTAGGGCAGCGCGATCGCGGTCAGCTCGAGCCGCCGCGGCTCCTGCAGCGTCAGCGACGCGCGGCCGCGCACCCAGCCGCCGTACTCGAACGGCTCGAGGCGCACGTTCTCGCAACCGTACTCGACGAGCTTGTCGCGCAGGAACTCCGCCGCCTGCCGCTCGCCCTCGGTGCCGCCGAACCGGCTGCCGAACTCGTCGCAGAGGATCGTCAGATTGCGGATCGGCGCATCCGACGTGAAGATGTCGCCAACGATGGCGCGTTCGAGGGCGCCGATGTCGACCTTGACGCCTGGCATCCCGCTCACCCCACTCCGGTAACGCTCGCCGCGCCTGCCGCGGCGGCCGTGGCTACTCTACCACGTCCACCCGTGGCGAGGTCGCGGCGCTCCGAGCGCCTGGGCAACGCCAGGCGGGAGCCGGGTCGCAGGAGCGGGCGGCGCCACCGACGGGCCGCGGGCTGACACCACTCGGGCTGTCGCCCGAGCTAGGGCGGGCCGATGCGATGGCGGGGGCTGGGCTCAGCCGGCGCAGGCCCGGCACTGGCCGAAGACCTCGAGCCGGTGCCCCAGGATTCGAAACCCCTGCTCGCGGCCGATGCGCTCGAGCGTGCTGTCGACGGGGCATTCGGGGAGGTCGACCACGGCGCCACAGTTCGAGCAGATCAGGTGGTGGTGGTGCTCGGCGGCGGAGGGCGCGCAGCGCACGTAGGCCGGCGCGCCGTTGTCGAGGTGGACGCGCGTGATCGCGCCGAGCTTCACCAGGCAGTCGAGCGTGCGGAAGACGGTGGCGCGGCCGATGTCGGGGTGGTCGTGGGCGATCGCCTCCAGCACCTCGGCGGCGGTGAAGGCGCGGACGCGGCCGGCGATCTCCTCGGCCAGCGCCCGGCGCGGCCCCGTCAGCTTGTAGCCGGCCTCCGCGAGGAGGCGCAGCAGCGCGCTCGCGTCGGTGTGCCGACAATCGCGCTCGCCGGCCGGCGACCGCCTGCCACCGGCATTCCGCTCCCGGTCAGACCCCAACCCGGATCCGCCCCTCATCGCCCCTCCCGTCGTCACGCCCATCGTCGACGCGCGGCGCGCCCTCGTCGTGCGACGTGGAGCGCGGCGCAGACCCAGGGGCATGTTATCCCGACTGGGCGGGCCGGGCAAGAACGTGGCCGTCCACGAGCCCGCGCACCGCACGTCCGTCAGGTGCAACCGGTTTTCGCGCGCGGCGTTACCTTTCGAGCGTTCGTCCGTCTGAACCGTCAGCCAGTGAGCGACCGGTAATGACCCCGGGGGCAGGCCGGGTCGTGATCGGCAGGTGCCACGGGGTCAGCCCTCCGGGGCCGTCCCCGCCGACGCCGGTTTTGTGGACCGGGGGCAGTTCTTGCACATCGACCGGCGCGGGCAAGCTGCCGGATGGCCGCTGGTGCGCGGCCGGTGAGCGCGGTGGCAGGGCGGCCGAGACGATGGGCGACTGAGCGCCGCAAGGGCATCAGCGCGGACTGGGCGGCCGGGCGATGCCGGCTGGCCGGGGCATGGGTACTGCTAGGTAGTCTCGTAAGGAGGATGCGGGGTGCGCGGGTATTACTCGCGGCGTAGGTTCATCGGTGCGCTGGCCGGCACGGCGGGGATTGGCGCGTACCTCGCCTGGCTCGCCTGGCCCAAGCGCGTGCTCGGCGGGCGGTTCGCCGACGGGGAGATCGGCTATGTCGCGGTGGCGCCGGGGGTGCTGCGCCCCGATGCGGAGGCGCAGGTCTCGGTCGCGCTGACCCGTGGCGACGTTGCCGCCCGGGGTGAGGTCCAGGTCGAGCTGCTCCAGGGCGATGCGGTCGTGGCCCGCGCCGCGGGCCCCGTCGACGGCCGAGGGAGCCTCTCGCTCGGCGTGCCGGGGCTGCCCGAGGGCGAGTACACGCTGCGGGTGCGCGGCAGCGCGGACGGCACCGGCTTCGAGGACACGGCGAAGGTGCGGCTGGAGGACGCCCGGCTCTTGTTCGTCGAGACCGACAAGCCGATCTACAAGCCGGGCCAGACGCTGCGCATCCGCGTGCTGCTGCTCGACCCCGACCTGCGGCCCGCGCCCGGCGACGCGACGGTCGAGGTGAGCGACGCCAAGGGGATCAAGATCTTCAAGCGCACGGTCACGGTCGACGCGTTCGGCCTGGCCTCGGTCGACCTGCCGCTCTCGACCGAGCCCAACCTCGGCACCTGGAAGGTCCAGGCGTCGAGCGGCAAGCGCACCGGCCAGGTCGACGTGCGCGTCGAGCGCTACACGCTGCCGAAGTACGAGGTGAAGGTCGAGCTCGAGCGCGACTGGGCGCTCGCGAACGACCCCGTCCGCGGCACGGTCGCGGCCGAGTACAGCTACGGCCGGGCGGTCCAGGGCGAGGTCGAGATCGTCGCCTCGCGCTACGTCGGCACCTGGCAGGAGTACGCGCGCATGACGCGCCCGATCGACGGACGGCTCGCCTTCGAGGTGCCGCCGGTGGGCTACGCGGCGGGGTCCCCGGCGGCCGGCGGCCAGTCGCAGGTGAAGCTGGACGTGACGGTGCGGGAGCCGGCGACCGGCTACAAGGAAACGACGAACCGGCTCGTCACCGTCGCCAGCGCTCCGGTGACGCTGCGCGTGATCCCGGAGAGCCAGACGTTCAAGCCGGGGCTGCCGTTCTCGCTGCTCGTCGTCACGCAGGCGCCGGACGGCAAGCCGGTCGACGCCGACGTCCGGGTCGAGCTGGCCTACGTCGGCGCGGACCTGCGTCAGCTCCGCACCGACGCCGACACGCTCACCACCACGGGCGGCCTCGCCACGCTGCGGCTCACGCCGCCCGCCGAGGCGGCCGCGGTGACCATCAACGCCTCGGCGAGCGGCGCGCGCTCCTCGACCCGCCTCCAGGCCGGCTACTCGCCGAGCGGCACCTTCATCCATCTGGAGCAGGTGGGCCGCGGCACGCTCAAGGTGGGCGACACCGCCCGCTTCCGGGTGAACGCCACGAAGGAAGCGACCAACTTCTACTACGAGGTCGTGGCGCGCGGGCGGGTCGTCTTCTCCGACTACGCGAGCTCGCCCGAGATCGCCCTCCAGCTCACGCCCGCGATGGCGCCCGAGGCGCGGCTGCTCCTCTACCGCATCCTGCCCAACGCCGAGGTCGCGGCCGACTACCTGCCGTTCAAGGTGCAGGGCGAGTATCCCCAGCAGGTCGAGGTGCGCTTCTCGAGCGAGGAGGTCAGCCCCGGCGACGCGGTGAACGTGACGGTGCAGGCGGAGGGTGAGGCCCGCGTCGGGCTCGCGGCGGTCGACCGCTCGGTCTTCATCCTGGCCGAGAACCGGCTCAACCTCCAGCAGGTGTTCGACGAGCTGGAGCGGCTCTACATGCGGCCGCAGGTCGAGCTGCACGTCTCGGACCCACTCTCGCTCGGCTCCGCCGTGGCTTACTTAGGGTGTGCTACGACCGGTTCGCGCCCGGGAACCGAACCGCGTAGGCGGGTTGCGGCCGATCCGCAGCAGGATCGTATC
>JBHOQZ010000888.1:0-5316 GCA_042408635.1 Chloroflexota bacterium | reverse complement strand
GCACGCGCACGACTACCGCTACTTCCCCGAGCCCGACCTGCCCCCGATGCGGCTGCCGCCTGCCCTGGTCGAGGAGCTGCGCGCGCGCCTGCCCGAGCTGCCCGCTGCCCGCCGCGCCCGCTACACCGAGCAGCACGGCCTCAGCGCCTACGACGCGGAGCTGCTGACGGTCAATCGTGAGGTCGGCGAGTTCTTCGAGACGGTGGTCCGGCTGGGGGTGGCGCCCAAGGAGGCCGCGAACTGGATCACCGGTGAGCTGTTCCGGCTCGCCAAGGAGGCAGGAGCCGAGGGCACGACCGGGCGGGTCACGCCCGAGGCGCTGGCCGAGCTGGTGGGGCTGATCGAGCGCGGCGCCGTGAACCGCAACGCCGCCAAGACCATTGTCGAGGTGCTCTTCGCCGAGGGCGGGCGACCCGAGGCGATCGCGGCGGCGCAAGGCCTGAGCCAGATCAGCGACGCCGCCGAGTTGGAGGCAATCGTTGCGCGCGCCATTGCCGACAACCCCAAGATCGCCGCCGACTACCGCGCGGGAAAGACCGCCGCGCTCAATGCCCTGAAGGGCAAGGTGATGGGCGCGACCAAGGGCCGCGCCAACCCGGCCCTCGTCGAGGAGCTGCTGCGGCGGCAGCTCGCCTGAGATCGGCCGAGCGCGGTCTGTTGCCACGGCACCCTGCCAGGCGCGACCTCCTACGAGCCCGGCTCGCTTGAGACCGGCCGAGCGCGCTCCGTTGCCACCTGGGCGCGCCGCGCGGGTGCTGCCGGTGTGAGCCGGGGCCGCCCGGCTTCACCCGAACGGCGGGGGGCCACTCGGGCCAACGAGCCGGCGCGGCCGGGGCCAAGCGGGGCAACCCGGTTTCGTCCGGACCAAGTCAGCAGGGATTCGCGGCATCGGGTACAATCACGGCGGCGCAGCCTGCCCAGCCTGATGGCGTCAGCGTGGCGAGGGAGGGCGACGGGCTGGAGACCGAGCGGGGTCGGGCGGCAAGGGTGCCGGCGGCCCGGACGATGATGGTGGAGGACTACGGCGCATGAGCGAAACGATGATCCGCTACGACAGCCTGCTGTCGCACCGGCTGGATGGACTGCCGATGCCAAACACGGCGCAGTTCCAGCGGCCGGCGGCGCCGGGTGTCTTGAACATGTCGAGCGGCCAGCCCGACCCGCGGACCTTCCCGGTCGACGACCTGATCGCCGCGACCGACCGCGTCCTCCACCGCGAGGCCGACCGCGCCCTCCAGTACGCCGGGCGGCAGGGCTACGAAGGGCTGCGCCAGGAGATGGTCGAGCACCTCTGGACGCGCGAGCGGCTGAAGGTCTCGGCCGACGACATGATCATCACCGCCGGCTCGTCGCAGGCGCTTGCGCTGATCTGCGAGGTACTGCTCGACCCGGGCGACGCGGTCGTGGTGGACGGTCCGACCTACTCGGGCGCGATCGACCTCTTCCGCGCCTACCACGCGCACTTCCTGACCGTGCCGCTCGACGCCGAGAGCACCGTGGTCGACGAGGTCGAGCGGCAGATTCGCGAGACCCAGGCGAGCGGCCGCGCCGTGAAGTTCATCTACTCGCTGCCGAACTTCCAGAACCCGGCCGGCGTCACGCTCTCGCTCGCGCGGCGCCAGCGCCTGCTCGAGATCGCGGCCCGCTACGGCGTACTGATCGTCGAAGACGACGCCTACCACGACTTCCGCTTCGAGGGCGAGGACATCCCCTCGCTCTACGCGCTCGACCGCAACGGCCTGGTCATCCGCTGCGGCACCTTCTCGAAGATCCTGGCGGCCGGCCTGCGCCTCGGCTGGGCGCTCGGACCCAAGGAGATCATCAGCCGCATGATGCAGATGAAGCACGACGGTGCCACCTGCGTCTTCGCGGCGCACGTCGCGGCCGAGTACTGCCGCAACACCCTCGAGAACCACGTCGACATGCTCGTGCAGCACTATAAGCAGAAGCGCGACGTGCTGCTCGAGGCGCTCGACCGCGAGGTGCCCGCGGGCACGAAGATCAGCCGACCGGAGGGTGGCTTCTTCCTTTGGCTCGAGCTGCCGCCGGGCGCGGACCCGAAGAAGGTCGCCGAGGGCCAGAAGAAGTACAACGTCCAGTGGCGCCCTGGCACGATCTGCTACGCCAACGGCGAGGGTGAGCGCTTCATCCGGCTCGCCTACAGCTCGCTCGACCTCGACGAGCTGCGCGAGGCCGCCAAGCGCATCGGCCAGGCGATCCGCGACGGCTTGAGCTGAGCCGTCCCGCCGTCGAGGCGACGGGCGCCGCGCCGCGGTTTCCCCCTCACCTGACTGACCAAAGTCCCGTGAACGGGATCGGGACGCGCCAGCGTCCCAGCCGCGTTCGCGGGGCTTCGCCCTGTCCGGCCGCCCCGGCCGGTTCTTCGCTTCGGCTGGAGGCATCTATGCGCGCGGGCCGCAATTCCGACAACCTCGTGCGAGTACGACCGGGTCAGCGCCGGGGCGGCTCGGGCGCCTCCGGCTCGACCGGCGGTAGCGGCGCGACGGGCAGGATCGGCGTTTGCGGGGCGCCGGGCGGCGGCCCGTCGGAGTCGGCCGGGGGGACAATGCGGCCGCCGTAGGCGTCGCGGTTGACCAGCACTTCGGCCAGGATCACCGCGTTGGGCACCACGACCTGCTGGTTGTCCTCGGTGCGCAGCGTCGTGGTACGGAAGCCGACCGTGTCGACGGCGCCGGTGAAGTCTTTCACCTTGATCACCTGGCCGATGCGGAACGGGCGCTCCATCAGGAGGTAGGTGCCCGCCACGAAGTTGCGCAGGACGTCCTGGACAGAGAGGGAGATGGCGAGCGAGATGGCGCCGAGCACCGCCACCAGCGCGGCCGGCTGGACGCCGAGCACGCCCAACGCCATCAGCCCGCCCAGCACGAGCACGCCGATGCGCACGGCGCGCCCGATCAGCACGGCGTAGTGCGGATCGGCGAGGGTCCGATTGGCGCCCAGCGCCGCCCAGCGCTGGAGGCGGACCGCGGCGCCGTAGGCGACGAAGAGGATGACCAGCGCGACCGCCAGGTTGGTCAGTGTCGGCGCCACGCTTGGCTCGATCTGGCCTGCCCAGTACTCGCGGTAGCTGCGAAAGAGTGAGTCGAAGAGCTCCTGCACGGCGACCTCCCCGCGGGCGGCGGCGATTAGAAATCCCGCCCCGGTTGCAGGCGCGCCACGCGGCAGAGCCACCACGCGACCTCCCCGCGGGCGGCGGCGATTATAGACCATTTTGCCCCGGCCGGCCTTCCCCGCGGGCGGCCGGATTTGATAGTATGAGAAGGGCACCTCGTGTACTTCCCCCTTACAGGCTGGGACGGCCGTGACGAGCGGTCTGTTTCCTATTGCGCGCTTTCCCGGCGGCGGAAAGGAGTTTCGTCTTGCCCAAATACATCTTCGTCACCGGCGGCGTCGTCAGCGGTGTGGGGAAGGGGATCACCGTCGCCTCGATTGGGCGGCTGCTCAAGAGCCGCGGCGTCTCGGTCGCGGTCCAGAAGCTGGACCCCTACCTGAACGTCGACCCTGGCACCATGAACCCCTACCAGCACGGTGAGGTGTTCGTCACCCGCGACGGCGGCGAGACCGACCTCGACCTGGGCCACTACGAGCGGTTCATCGACGTTGATCTCACCAAGGCGTCGAACGTCACCACCGGCCAGGTCTACTCCTCGATCATCGCCAAGGAGCGCCGCGGGGACTTCCTCGGCGGCACGATCCAGGTGATCCCGCACATCACCAACGAGATCAAGGAGCGCATCACGCGCGTCGGGCGCGAGAGCGGCGCCGGGGTCGTGATCGTGGAGGTTGGCGGCACCGTCGGCGACATCGAAAGCCTGCCGTTTCTGGAAGCGATCCGGCAACTGCACCGCGAGGTCGGCCACGGCAACGCCCTCTCGATCCACGTCACGCTCATCCCCTACATCCAGTCGACCGACGAGTTGAAGACGAAGCCGACGCAGCACTCGGTCAAGGAGCTGCGCAGCATCGGCATTCAGCCCGATGTGATCGTCTGCCGCTCCGATCGCCCGCTCTCGGACGACCTGAAGGACAAGGTCGCGCTCTTCTGCGACGTCGAGCGCCGCGGCGTGATCGGCCTGCAGACGCTCGAGACGATCTACGAGGTGCCGCTCGCGCTCGAGCGCGAGGGCCTGGGCGACTTCCTGGCCGAGAAGCTGGGGCTGGGCGACGCGCCGGCAGATCTGGACGAGTGGCGCACACTCGTCGCGCAGATCAAGCGGCCGAAGCCCGCCCTGCGTGTGGGCATCGTCGGCAAGTACGTCGAGCTCGCCGACGCCTACATCTCGGTGCGCGAGGCGCTGATCCACGCCGCCGTCCACCTCGGCTACGACGTCGACATCGTCTGGATCAACTCCGAGGAACTGGAGAAGCCGGGCGCCGACGAGGCGCTGGTCGGGCTGGCCGGGATCGTGGTGCCCGGCGGCTTCGGCTACCGGGGCGTCGAGGGCAAGGTCGTGGCGGCGCGCTGGGCACGTCACGGCAACGTGCCCTACCTCGGCCTCTGCCTGGGCCTGCAGGTCATGGTGATCGACCTCGCCCGCGAGGCGCTCGACTCGCCCGAGGCGAACTCGACCGAGTTCAACCTCTTCACGCCCGACCCCGTGATCGACCTGCTGCCCGAGCAGCGCGACATCGGCGAGAAGGGCGGCACGATGCGGCTGGGCACCTACCCCTGCCGCCTGGTCGAGGGCACCTGCGCCGCCCTGGCCTACGGCGCCCCCGTCGTCTACGAGCGTCACCGCCACCGGTTCGAGTTCAACAACGAGTACCGGGAGCGGCTGGCAGCGGCGGGGCTGGTGATATCGGGGCTGTCGCCCGACGGGCGGCTCGTCGAGATCGCCGAGATCGCCGGGCACCCCTGGATGGTCGGCTCCCAGTTCCACCCGGAGCTCAAGTCGCGCCCGAATCACCCGCACCCGCTCTTCGTCGGGTTCCTGCGCGCCTGCGCCGACCGGGTCGAGCTGCCGGGGTTGCACCCCGAGCCCGTTCCAGTGCTGCGCGCGACCGGCGAGGTCGTGCGCGCGGACGACTGAGGCCTGCCCCGCCAGCTTCGGCCAGCGACATGGGGGGGCCGCTGGCTCGATCGAGCCGGCGGCCCCGCCCCTCGTGGTGTGAGGTGCTTTCCCGGTCCGCGCCGAGGTGGCGCTGTCCGTCAGTCGGTAGTCTCCTGCCCGATCTGGCTATCGATCTCGACCACGGGCTCGGTCGGTCCGCCGGCCCCGGCCCGCTCGACCTCGGTGGGTGCCAGCGGCGTCACCGAGGCGTCGCCATTGAGGCGCAGCGACTCCTCGACGCGCC
>JBHOQZ010000886.1:0-1859 GCA_042408635.1 Chloroflexota bacterium | reverse complement strand
TCACGCGCCTGCTCAACGCCGGCTACGCCGGGGTGAAGGCCGGCGACCCCGACGCGCTCGTCATTTCCGGTGCGCTGGTGGCAACCGGCTGGACGAAGGCCGGCATTGCCATGGACGACCTCGACTTCCTGCGCGGGCTGGCAGCGGCGGGCGCGCGGTTCGACGCGCTCGGCGTCCACCCCTATGGCTTTGCCGCGCCGCCCGAGGGCTGGCACGCCAACGGCATCCTCCAGTTCCGGCGCGCCGAGGCGTGGCGCGTGGTGATGGAGGCCGTCGGCTGGGGCGACCGGCCGATGTGGGCGACCGAGTTCAACTGGCTCGTCGACCCGAGTGCCGAGGGGGTGGAGTGCGCCTGGCCCGACCGCGACTGGCAGCGCGTGCCCCCCGAGTGGCAGGCGGCGTACCTGCAGCGCGCGTTCACCTTCGCGCGCGAGCGCTGGCCCTGGATGGGGCCGATGTTCATCTTCAACCTGGACATGGCGATGGCGCCGACGGGCTGGTCGGACCCCTGCGAGCAGATGCGCTGGTACTCGCTCCTGCGCCCCGACGGCACGCCGCGCCCCGCCTTCGACGCCGTCCGCCGCATGCCCAAGCCGGCGCGCGGTGGGTAGCTTGTCCGCCACCCGCGGTTGGTGGCAGCACTGGCCCGGCTGCCGGCGGGCTGTTGGCAGGTGCGAACCTACACCGGCAGCGGCGTCGGTTAGGTCTCGCGGCCGCGGGGCAGGTGGTACTCGAGGCTGTGCTGGACGTCGCGCGGCAGCAGGCGGATGGCGCGGCGCATCAGGCGCAGTTCGCACTCGCGCAGCGGCGCGGCCACGTGGTCGATCGCGCGGACGTAGAGCTTGACGAGGTACTCGCGCTTGGCGCGCGGCAGCAGGCCGAGGGCGCGGACGCGGCCGTCGACGAACCGCTGGTGCAGGTTGCCGGTGAGGTGGCTCGAGGCCTCGATGATCTCGGCCAGCCAGCGCGTGGCGACCTCGTACTCGGCGGCGTCGAGCACGTCGAGCAGCTCCGACTGCCGAAAGAGCAGCTCGTCGTCCGGCGAGGCGGCGGTGATGGCGACGAGCTCGTCGAGGGTCGGCCCGGCGTCGAGCTGAGGCGTGAAAGCGGCCATCAGCCTCCCCCAGCCGAGGCGAGCCAGGCGACCAGCAGGCCGCGGGTGGTGCCGAAGCTGGCGAGGAACGCGCCCAGCATGACGCCGTAGAGCAGCGACGCGGCCAGGTAGATGAGCGTCGCCAGCCAGTTGCGGATCAGCAGCAGGGGACCGCCACCGGCCAGCGCGATCGGCGGGGTCAGGCCACCCACCAGGAAGGCGACCAGCCCGGCTACCGGCCCCCACCACCACTCGCTGTTGCCCAGGAGCGTGCCGTAGCCGAGCCCCCAGGCGGCGCCGAGCAGGAGGAGCACGCTCCAGCCGGCGGCGCGCACGCTCTGCCAGCGCGCCTCGAAGCCGAGCAGCAGCCGACCGAGGCGGTGGACCGGGTTGAACGGGAAGAGGCCCGCGCTGTGCGCGGCAAAGAGCACGAGCTGAAAGAGCAGCGTGCCCAGGATCCCGCCGAGGGCGCCGGTGAGCATGAGGTTTACGGCGCGCGACCCGTCGGCGATCGCCCAGATCAGCACGAGCAGCCAGAGCACGAGCGCCGGCGCCACGATCAGGCGGGCGCCCCAGGCGACGAGGCCGTGGGCAGCGTTGAGGCGCGCGACGAAGCTGCGGCGGCCGAGCGCCGGGGCGCTGGCGGCGACCAGCACGCCGAAGGGCACGAGCCCGGCCAGGACGAGTCCGAGCACGAGGTGCTGGACCTCGGAGACGGAAAAGCGGGGCACGGTTGCCGACATCCTCCAGCCAGGGAGTGTGCCGC
>JBHOQZ010000098.1:0-3348 GCA_042408635.1 Chloroflexota bacterium | reverse complement strand
GGCTGCCGCTGCCCGGTGGACCCGGAGGCGCCCAGCCGGCGAGCGGGACCGGGGGCAGGACGACGCGGGCGGCGGGGTCGGAGCTGGAGCTGCGGCAGGCGCTCTGCCGCGACCTGCTCGAGGCGCGGCTGGCGCGAGCGGAGCTGCCGGAGGTGGCGGCGGCCGCGGTGCGGCGGCGGCTGGGCGGGCGCGTCTTCGAGGCGACGGAGCTGGACACCGAGATCGAGGAGGTGAGGGGATTGCTGGCGTCGGGTGCGGTCGGGGGCACGGTGCGTGGTCACGGGGCCGCGCGGTCGACGGTGAGCGGGCTGGTGACGGCGGGTGAGCGGCTGCAGGCGGCGCTCGACCGGCTGTTCGGGGTGCCGGTGCCGGAGGCGCTCATTGACGTGCCGCGGCTCTCGGGGATCCGCGAGGCGTACACGTCCGCGGCGGCGCTGCGGTCGGCGGACGGGGACGGCTGGGGCGAGCTCGGGTTGGCACGCGAGGCGAACGAGACGACGACCACGGCACTGACGAACCTGCTGCGCAACTCGATGACCAAGCGGCTGGTGCAGGACTACCGGGCGCAGCCGCGGTGGTGGGAGCCGGTGGTGACGATCGAGGCGATCTCAGACATGAAGGTGCAGGACCGCATCCGGCTCAACGACTTCGGCGCGTTGGCGACGGTCAGCGAGAACGCCGCCTACGCCAACGTGCAGTGGGGCGATGCCCGCGAGACCTACACGCCGGTGAAAAAGGGCAACACCGTGGCGGTGACGCTGGAGGCGATCCTCAACGACGACACCCATGCCATCACGCGCATCCCGCAGAAGCTGGCGAGCGCGGCGGCGGTGACGATCAACGAGTTCGTGGCGAACCTCTTCACGTCGAACCCGACCATGAGCGACACCTTCCCCGTCTACGACGCGACCAACCACGGCGGCAACCAGGGCACGGCTGCGCTCGACGCTACCAGCCTCCAGGCCGCCATCGCCACGGTGATGAAGCAGACGAACTCGGCCGGCAAGCGCATCGGCATCCGCCCGCGCTTCCTGCTCGTGCCGGTGGACCTGCTCTGGACGGCGCTGACGCTGGTGCAGAGCGCGCTCAAGCCGGGCACGCCCAACAACGACGTGAACGTGCTGCGCGGCGCGCTCGAGGTGATCCCGGTGCCGCAGTTCACCGACGCGACCGACTGGTATCTCCAGACCGACCCGCGCGAGCTGGAGGGGATCGAGCTCGGCTTCCTCGGCGGCCGCCAGGAGCCGGAGCTGCTGGTGCAGGACGCGCCGACGGCGGGCGCGGCGTTCACCAACGACGCGATCACCTTCAAGGTGCGCTGGATCTTCGGCGGCGGCTGGGTCGACTACCGCGGCGCCTACCGGGCCGTCGTCGCCGGGTAGCGGCGAGGCGGGGCGCCGGGCGGGCGCCGGTCGGCCAGCGCCCGCCCGGCGATCGAGCTCCCCGACCTGTCGGTCCACGCCGGCCAGGCTGCCGGTTCGCCTCGGCGGCGCCCCCGCGCGGTCCGGGGCGGGTCCGGGTGGTCGCCCCGATCGAGCGACCGCACCGGCAGGTGGCGGGCACCGGGGAGCTCCCCGCGCGGCCGGTGGAGCGGAGCGGGTGGCCGGGACGCGCCGCGACGGATGGGGGCGGGAGCGGCGGTGTGCCGAGCGGGTGGAGGTGGCGGGTGAAAACGCTGAGCGCGGGGTTGGCGGCGGCGTGGCAGCGCGGCGGCGAGCCCTACCTGCGGGTGGTGGTGGACGACCGGCCGGCGCACGGGCTGCGCTTCGCCTGGACGACGGTCTACGACAGCGGCAGCGACCCCGGCCTCGGCCACGCCGCCGCCGTGAGCCCGGTCGGCACGCTGCACCGGGCGCGGTTCGTGGCCGGCAGCTCGGGGCTCGATCTCCAGACCCAGCGGTTGACCGACCCGACCGTGGCCGCCGCCTGGTCGACCTGGACGACGCGCCTCTCGGCGGTGGCGAGCCTCCACGCCGATTGCACGCTCTGCGCCCGCGCCGACGGCTCGCTCTGGCTGCTCTGGGGAGAGCAGGTGGGCGGCGCGCCCGCGCTGCGCGCGCTGGTCAGCACCGACGACGGCCAGACCTGGGGCACGCCGCTGAGCGTGCTGGCCTGGCCCTCGGGCATCATCGCGCACGTGGCGGCGGCCGAGAACCCGGCCGGCGCTGTGCTCGGCGTCGCCTGCCTGGTCGATGGCGGCTCGGGCTTCGGGCTGCGGCTGGCGCTGCGGACGGGGAGTGGCTGGAGCGACTGGCCGGACCCGGCCGGCCTTCCCGCCGGGACGGTGCCCACCGGGGTGGCGCTCGCCTGGAGCGCGGGCACGACCGCCGCGGTGGTGGTCGCGAGCGACGGACCGGACGGGCCGCGCCTGTTCGCCCGTCAGGCCGCCGGCGCCACCGGGGCGGCGGCCCCGGTCTGGAGCGGGTCGGGCGACAGCCTCCGCCGGCCGCCGGGGGCGACGCCGTGGTACCACCGCCCGCGGCTCGTGGCGCTCGGCGCAGATTTTCCGGGCTACTACCTGACGCACGTCGAGACCGACGGCACCACCGCCCGCCTGATGGGCACCTTCGCCCGGCGCGCCGACTGGTTCGTCGGCGCCTACCACCTCGCCACCGTGGCCGCCCCGGGCGGTCCCGTGGGCGGCGCCTACCTGCTGCGGCGGGCCGACGGCTGGTGGCTCGTCACCTACGGCGGCGGCCGCCGCAGCGCCGCCTGGACCGGTGGGGCCGGCGACCTGGTCGAGATCCCGCCGGAACGGGTGGTGGCGCTCGAGGAGGTCGAGCGGTGGGACACGCCGCGCCCGAGCGATCCCGCCCGCGGCGGCCGCCTCACGCTCACCCTCGACAACGCGGACGGGGCACTGGGGGGTGCCGGGAGCGAGGGGGACATGTATCGCCCACTGCGGGCCGGGTCGCGCCTCGCCCTAGGCCTGGGCTACCACCTGACCGGGGGCGCCGAGAGCGTGTGGGGCGTGCCCTGGGTCGTCGAGCGGGTCGAGTGGGCGGACGGGGCGGGCGTGGGCCACCTCACGGTGCACGCGGTGGGCGCCTGGGAGGCGCTGCGGGCGACGCCGATCGCCGACGACCGGCCGCTGGGCGGGGTCACCCTCGCCTGGCTGGTGGACCGGGCGCTCTGGCGGCTCTGCGACGTGGACAGCGGGGCGCTCGAACCGCGCCTGGCGGCCTACACGACGCCCTCGGCCGCGCTGCGGTCGGGCGAGTCGCTGGCCGAGCTACTGGAGGCGGCGCTGGCGGCGGCCGGGCTCTGGCTGCGCTTCGCGACCGAGCCGGCCGCGGCGGCACCGACCGCGTTCGCGTGCAGATCGGAAAAGCGTCGGGTAGGGAAAGA
>JBHOQZ010000882.1:0-5223 GCA_042408635.1 Chloroflexota bacterium | reverse complement strand
GCACGCGCTCCTCCACCTGGCTGACCGCCGGCACGCGGGCCCTCGCGACCCTCCTGGTCGGCGACGTCCTGGCGCCGACGTTGCCTCGGCCAACGCCGCCGCGTCAAGGATCGCGTGGCGAACGCCGAGCCGGGCTGCCGGGGAGGGCGGGCGTGTGGTAGACTAACGTGTGACCAGCGTTCGCCGAACGGTTCGCGTGGCAGCGCTGGCAGAGCGCGGAGAGGGTCGGCGTATGGCGACGGTGCTCTCACAGCCGGACGTCTGGCCGGTGACGGAGTTTGGATACCCGCAACTGATCGACAGCCACGGCCGCTACATCCGCAACCTGCGGGTGTCGGTCACCGACCGGTGCAACTTCCGCTGCGTCTACTGCATGCCGGCGGAGGGACTGCCCTGGCTGCACAAGTCGACGCTACTCACTTTCGAGGAGATTGAGCGGCTCTGCCGGCTTATGGTGCAGATGGGGATCCGCGAGATCCGCCTTACCGGTGGGGAGCCGCTCGTGCGCAAGAACCTGCCCGAGCTCGTCCGGCGGCTGTCGGCTCTTCAGGCGATCGGCCTGCGCAACCTCAGCCTCACCACCAACGGCCTCTTGCTCAAGGCCATGGCGAAGGATCTGGCCGAGGCGGGGCTGACGCGCATCAACGTCTCTCTCGACTCGCTCGACCGGGAGACGTTCAAGCAGCTCACCCGCCGCGACGCGCTCCAGGGCGTGCTCGAAGGGCTCGAAGAGGTCGAGCGGTACCCCTCGATTCGAAAGATCAAGGTCAACGCGGTGGCGATGCGCGGCGTGACCGAGTACGAGATCACGGCGTTCTGTGAGCTCGCGCGCCGCAAGCCGTACCAGGTGCGTTTCATCGAGTTCATGCCGCTCGACGCCGACCAGATCTGGAAGCCCGAGGACATCCTGACCGGCCGCGAGCTGCTCGATCTGATCGCCCGCGAGTACATGCCGCTCGTGCCGACCGGCGAGGACGAGCCGAGCGCAACGGCGCGCACCTACCGCTTCATCGACGGCGTGGGTGAGATCGGCTTCATCAACCCGGTTTCCGAGCCGTTCTGCAGCACCTGCGACCGCATCCGCCTCACCGCCGACGGCCAGCTCCGCACCTGCCTCTTCTCGCTCTGGGAGACCGACCTGCGCACGCCGCTGCGCGAGGGCGCGACCGACCGCGAACTCGCCGACGTGCTCATGGGCGCGGTCAAGCAGAAAGAGATGAAACACTACATCAACGACGTGCGCTTCGTACGGACCAAGCGCAACATGTCGCAGATCGGCGGCTGAGGCGCCGTGCTATCATACGCGCGGTAGGTACGCAGGTCAGGGGAGGCTGATGGAGGCGCTGGACGCGGCGCTGAAGGAATGGGCCGTCGTCGTGGCGGCGCTCGAACGCGGCCTGACGACGGTGCTGCTGCGCAAGGGCGGCATCGTCGAACAGACCGGCGAGTTCGAGCTCGAGCGGCCGCGATGCCTGCTCTTTCCATCGACGTTCCATCCCCAGCCGGAGCTGCTGCGGCCCGAGTACCGGCCCCTCCTCGACGCCGTGGCGGCCGACCGTGCCCCCGACGACTTGGTGCGCCTGACGGCGTGGGCCGAGGCGATTACCAGCCTGCCGGTCGAGACGGTCGAGGCGGCTCGGGCCCTGGCGCCGCACACGCTCTACACACCCGACTACGCCGCCGAGCGCTTCCTCATGCAGAAGCACCGCACGCTCCAGCTCGTGGTCCTGCGCGTCCACCGGCTGCCGGCGCCCCGCCTGCTACCCCTGCGACGCGAATACGGCGGCTGCACTTCGTGGGTCGAGCTGGCCGAGCCGATTGACACCGGCGGTTCGGTACCCGCCCTGACCGACGCCGAGCACGCGCGCGCAGTCGAGGCTGCGCTGGCGGTGCTGCGGCAGCCGCTCGCTCGCCCCGCCTGACACGGCCGAGCCCCGACGTCGCACCGTGAAGAGCTCGCAACGGGCCGAGACAAAGGAGTCTTGACGTGGCACAAGCGCATCAGCACGACCACCACCACGACCACGGCTACGATGCTCAGGGCCCCGGCGGCGCCGCCGGGGAAGCGGGCGGGTCGGGCGAGGCGCAGCCGGTCTCGGGCGGCCGGCAGTTCGTGCGCTACACCTTCTTCAAGGTCGATCCCGCCTGGCGCCGCCTCGCGGCCGAGGAGAAGGCGCGCCACAAGGCGGAGTTCGCCGCGGTGATCGAGCGGCACGGCACCGGGATGATGGTGCGCACCTACAGCGTGGTGGGCACGCGCGGCGACTGCGAGATGATGCTCTGGCAGGTCGCCGATACCGTCGAGCAGCTGAACGCGCTCCAGACCGACCTGAACCGCACCGCGCTTGCCGGCTGGCTGACGACGCCGCACAGCTTCTTCGCGATGACGCGCAAGTCGCAGTACGTCGGCCGGCACCACCGCCACGAGGGTCAGGAGGGCACGCGCACCCGCCTCCAGCCGGTCGGCAGCAAGTACCTCGTCGTCTACCCGTTCGTGAAGAACCGCGCCTGGTACAAGCTGACGCAGGCGGCGCGCCAGGGCATGATGAACGAGCACTTCGTCATCGGCCACAAGTACCCCGGCGTGCGCATCAACACGACCTACTCCTACGCGCTCGACGACCAGGAGTTCGTCGTCGCTTTCGAGACCGACGACCCCGGCAACTTCCTCGACCTGGTGATGGAGCTGCGCCACAGCGAGGCGAGCTCTTACACCGAGCGCGACACGCCCTCCTTCACCGCTACGGCCTGCTCGATCGGCGACATGCTCGACACGCTCGGCTGAGCCGCTCGGCACCGGCACCTTTCGACCCGACCCGCCGCCGACCCACCGCGCAACGTGCCGGGGGCAGCCGGCGGCGCTCCAGCATCCGGCGAGAAACCATAGTCACGCCGTGCTGAGGAGGCTGAGCGGTTCGATGGCGAACGAGATCACGCTGTACTGGCGCCGCGGCTGACGCAGTTGTGTGAAGATGCGCGACGTGCTCGCGCAACGCGGCGTCCCGTTCACCGAGCGCGAGATCTTCAAGCAGCCGCCCACGGCCGACGAACTGCGCGCGCTGGCGCGCCTGCGCCCGGCCGGTGAGCTGTTCTCGTGGCGGAGCGTCCGCGCCCGGCGAGAGGGCTGGCGCGAGGGGCAATTCACCGACGCCGAGCTAATCGAGCTGATGGCCTCGGACCCCAGCCTCGTCAAGCGCCCGCTCGTGCGGATCGGGGACACGATCGTGGTGGGCAACGACCCGGCCGCGCTCGACCGCGCGCTCGCGTCGTCAGACTAGCCGGAGAGGACACTGCCCCGCCAGACCGCCTTGCCCGGTGGCTGTCTCGTCCCGGTCTCTGGAGGTTGCAAACTTCACGTCGGCCAGACGTTCCCTTCATCAAGCGCCATCAGCCTGCCGACTCGATTGTCGGCGCTGCTGACAACCTCCACCGGCCGACGGCCGACACCCGGCCGCCTGGCAGGACGCCACGACCGCTCGGGCGACGGTGTGGCGCCGGGTTACGGGGTGCGGCCCCGGTTCAGGAGGTCTGACAGCATCAGGCCGAGGCCGACACCGAGCGGCGCGAACATCAGCAGCAGGATCGGCAGCTCGACCGGCCGAAACCAGATGCGCATGCTGCTGAGCACTTGGGCGAAGACGAAGGCGAAGCCGGTGACGATGAGCAGCCAGCCGATCTTGCCCACCAGTCCACCGCGCGCGACCACGAGCGCGATGCCGGTTACGATCGGCAGGAGCGTCCAGCCGAACCCGCCACCGCCAAGCGTCGGGAAGAACCCGAACAGCCCGCCGCCGACGAACCCGCTCGTCACCACCACGTTGCTGAGCACGCCCCAGGCACCGAAGAGCATCAGGACGACGCCGAGCAGGAACTTCCAGCCGAGCGAGGCGCGCTCCCGCTCACGTCCGAACCGGCGCGCCGTAGCCGCGCTGCCGGCGTAGGCGTCAGTCGGACCGCCAGAGGCAACCGGGGGCGGTGGGCAGCGGGCAACGACCTCGCGCTCCAACTGGGCCAGCCTGCGGTCGACGTCGGCGTCGCTTTCCGGTCGGGTCGTCATCTGCCGCCTCCTGCCACTCCTCTCCAACCGATCCCGGGTCCCGCGGTCCGCGGGCAACCGCCTCCGAGGTCGACCACTGAGGGCCCGATGCTCGCCGGCGGGCGGTCGACCTTTCCGCGAGGCTCATCGCGCAGCCGACGGGGAAAGTGTAGCATATTGCTATAGCGCGCGAACGCCTGCTTGCCGACGTTGCTACCCGGTACGGGTGCCGGGTGCGTCCCGGCGTCGACGGTGCGGAGCGGGTGGGTCAGTCCGGCGCGGGGCCCGGGCGACGATCCGGGAGTGTGAGCGTCGCTACCGCACGCGCGACCGGAAACCGTTACCTTGGGGGGCGGTTTTCGTCTGTAGGAGCGAACACCCGCTCGTCGGGTTGTGGAGGAGCGCCGGGACTTGGGCTGGTTTCCCGGCCGCACCGCCGATGCGGTGCCGGCCCAGCAGCCGCCCGCGCGGGACGAACCGGACGACGAGTCGCTGGTGGCGGCCGCGCGGGCTCATCGGGAACGCTTCGACGCGCTCTACAAGCGCTACGTCGGAGCGGTCTATCGCTATTGCTATGTCCGGCTCAACCGGGGCGACGCCGCTGAGGACGCGACGAGCGAGATCTTCCTGCGTGCGCTCGCGGGTCTCGACGGTTACCGCGGCGGCCGGTTCGTGGCCTGGCTGTTTCGCATCGCCCGCCACGTCGTGATCGATATTTACCGGGGAGGTCCGCGCGGTGGGGAGCCCGCCGAGGCGGCTGAGAGCGTGCCCGACGGGGCACCCAGCCCGGAGGAGCGGCTGCTGGCGCAGGAGGAGCGGGCGCGGCTGCGGGCAGCGCTGACGGAGCTGTCGGAGGAGCAGCGCACCGTGATCGAGCTCACGCTGGCCGATTGGTCGACGGCGCAGATCGCCCGGGCGCTCGACAAGAGCGAGGCGGCGGTAAAGATGTTGCGCTACCGGGCGATGGGTCGGCTGCGGACGCTGCTGGCGGCAGAGGGGGCGGGCCGTGGCTGAGGCGAACGAGCAGGAGCAGCGCCAGGCCGAGCTGCTCGACGCCTACGTCGCCGCGCTGGCGCGCGACCGCAGGGCGCCGCCGCCCGACGGGCTCGATCGCGAGCTCACGGCGCTGGTGGGCCGCCTCGGCGCGATGCGTCCACCCGAGCCGGCGCCCGGCTTCGCCGCCGAGC
>JBHOQZ010000881.1:0-1269 GCA_042408635.1 Chloroflexota bacterium | reverse complement strand
CCACGCGCTGGTGGCCGAGCTGCGCCTGGCGATTGGAGGCTCAGAGATCGTCGAAGATTATCCATCGCTCACCCTGGACGATGTGTTTGCCGCGCTCCACTACGCCGCTGAACTTGTACGTGAAGAGGATCTGGTGCCACTTCGATGACCGCCTTAGACTGCTCTGGATGGTGACGCGAGCGTGCTCTCAGCAGGAGAGGAGCGTGGCATGGGCATGGCGGAGCGGGGTGCGGCGGAGGCAGGGGGGATCGCGCCGGAGGAGGCGCTGGCCGGGGCAGCGCGGCTGGCGGAGCAGGCGCGCCGGCTCGGCCCGTTCCTGCGCGCCGCTCACGCGGCCGCGCCGGCCGTGCGCGAGCTCTTCGAGCGGGTGGGGGCGCGGCCCGACGACATCCGCTCGGTGGCCGATCTGGCCCGCCTGCCCATCACCCGCAAGGACGCCTTGATCGACCTCCAGCGCGAGCGCCCACCCTTCGGTGGCTTCCTCGGCGTGCCGATCGAGCAGCTCGCCGCCATCTACACCTCGCCCGGCCCCCTCTACGACCCGGCCGGCGCGCGGCCGGACTACTGGCGCTGGGCCCCTGCGCTGCGCGCCGCCGGCTTCCGCCCCGGCGACATCGCTCTCAACACCGTCGCCTACCACCTGACTCCGCTCGGGATGATGTTCGAGGCGGGCCTGCGCGCCGTCGGCTGCCCCGTCATCCCCGCCGGCCCCGGCAACACCGATACCCAACTGCGCCTGATGCGCGACTTGCGCGTCGCCGGCTACACCGGCACGCCGAGCTTCCTCGGCATCCTGCTCGACCGCGCGCGCGAGCTGGGCGGGGAGCCGGCGCGGGACTACACCCTGCGCGCCGCCTTCGTCGCGGCCGAGATGCTCCCCGAGAGCCTGCGCCGGCGGCTCGAAGCCGGCTGGGGCTGCCGGGTCAGGCAGGGCTACGGCACCGCCGACGTCGGCTGCCTCGCCTACGAGTGCGAGCTCGGCCAGGGGATGCATGTTCCGATCGAGGCGATCGTCGAGATCGTCGATCCCGCGACGGGGCAGCCGGTTGAGCACGGTGCGCCCGGTGAGGTCGTCTGCACCGTGCTCGAGCCCACCTATCCGCTTGTGCGCTTCGGCACCGGCGACCTCTCCGCCTTTGCGGTCGAGCCCTGCGGCTGCGGGCGCGGCAGCCCGCGCCTGACCCGGATCATGGGCCGGATCGGGGACGCGGTGAAGGTGCGGGCGATGTTCGTCCACCCGCGGCAGCTCGCCGAGGCGGCGGCCGGCCA
>JBHOQZ010000879.1:0-3074 GCA_042408635.1 Chloroflexota bacterium | reverse complement strand
CCTGCCCACGCCCGAGATCGCGGAGCTGACCGGCAAACCGCGCCTGGCGGCCGGTGGCTGGCGCTTCCTCTGGAACCCGGCCGGCACCCCGAAGGGCCGCTACCGCCTCACCGCCGTTGCGATCTCGGCCGGCGGCGACCGCGTCTCGCGCAGCGTCACCATCGACGTGGCCGGTTCCTGACCCTGGACGGCGCCGGCTCCTAGCCGCGCTTCAGTACCCGGTCGAAGAACGCCTCGACGGTCTGCCGGACCGCCTCCGTCTCGAACTCCGGTCCCCCGTGGCCGGCATCTGCAATCAGGTGGAGCGTCGCGTCGACGCCGTGCGCGCGCAGCGCCACGTACAGCAGCTCGCTCTGGTGCGGCGGGACGAGCCGATCCCGGTCGCCGTGCATGATCAGGAAGGGCGGCTCGTCACCGGTGATGTAGGTGATCGGGTTGGCGCGGGCGGCCAGGTCCGGCCGCGCCTGGATCGGGGCGCCGATCAGGCACGATTCGGGCGAGTCGGGGGCGTCGTGCACGATGGCGCTGCCCGCGCGGTCCATCTGGAGAAAGTCGGTCGGGCCGTACCAGTCGCAAACCGCCTGGACGCGGCTCGACCAGCCCGGCCAGCCGCCCGCGCCCTCCAGCTCGGCGCGATCGGCCGTGGTGCCCAGCAGCGCCGCCAGGTGCCCGTCGGCCGACGGACCCCAGACGCCGATCCGGTCGGGGTCGAGGTGGAGCCGCACTGCGTTGGCGCGCAGGAACCGGTCGGCGCACTTGCAGTCCTCGAGCTGCGCGGGAAACGGCGCCTCCGAGCTGTAACGGTACTCGATCGCGGCACCCGCGTAGCCGCGGCGGGCGAGCCGGGTCAGGTGCGGCAGCCCGCTCTCCGGCGTGCCTACCTGCCAGCGCCCCCCGAAGATCCAGACCACGACCGGCAGCGTCCGCGCCGGCAGCGGAGCGGGCCGCACGAGGTGCAGCCGTAGCGGCCGCCCACCCCCCATCCCGAACTCGATATCGCGGCAGATCTCGACGCCCGATTTCCAGCGCCGGCAGGCCGCCTCCGCCCCCCATCCCGAACTCGATATCGCGGCAGATCTCGACGTCCACAAACTCCTCCTCGGATCGAGCGGCCCACGCATGAGCTCCACGAACGCCCTCCTTGACCGAACCCTGATCCCCTCAGCCGATGTAACACGGCAACGTATATCGCAAGTGTCACTGCTGCACACGTTTCTCCGCAATTGGAGTGGTCGGCGCGGGGAAGGCCGGCGGGTGGTGGAGCAGCAACAGCGCCAGGAAGGCAAGAAGAGAGCGTTCGATGGGACAGATGCCCGTGAGGAGCGTGCGTCGTGCAATGACCAGGGCAGCGCACGTGGGCCTGGTCGCGCTGCTGAGTGTCGGGCTGAGCCTGACCCCAGGGCTGAGCGCCCGAGGCACGGCCGGGGGCTGCGGGACGACCGTGAAGGAGATCCTGAGCGGCCCTGCCATCAATGGTGTGGTCCCGGAAGGTGAAGCCCGGGCCGACGAGTCGCGGTTCCTCTGTGGGGGCAACACCATCCTCACCGTTCAGGTAAAGAAGGTGAACCTCCCGGACGGGACGGTGCTGGGCGTCAGCCTGGACTTCTTCCCACTGGGGACGATCACCCTGAGCCGCGGTGAAGGCACGCTCGTCACCAACCTGGGCCACTTCGCGGTCAGCAACGACGAGGTGCGTGTCACCAACAACGGCACGACGATCCTCATCGGGCCGTTCTTTCGCTGACCAGTCCCGCCGCATCGGCACCCGAGGTAGCAGTCCAGGCCGGTCAGGAGGGGCGGGGTGGGACGTAGGTGGGTGGGTAGCCGTAGTAGTGGGTGGTGACCCAGTTGTCCTGCACCCGCCCATCGGCAAAGGTCTTCTGGTAGTTCACGCGGAAGCTGAGCGGGCCGTCGCGGTACGGGCCGAGCACCTTGACCGTCCACTCCGGGCCGCGCTCGCCCTCGATCCCGATCGCGAAGCGGGTCGGCCCCTGCAGCACCTTGGCCGAGATGCGCAGGCGCGTGCCCGAGTTGTTGCGCACGACCAGGTCGACGTAGGGCACGTACACCGTCGAGTCGCGGCCGTAGTTCTGCGGGTTCGCCGGCAGCACGCTGTGCGCCTGGCGGGAGACCACCTCGAGGCCGGCGTTGGTCCAGGCGCGGTAGAACGTGCTGGCGCCGCTGCAGGCGCCGCCCGCCTCGCACCACTCGTACTGACCGCCGGCACCGTAGCAGAGGCCGAGCTCGTAGCCGCCCTGCTCGAGCACGCGCGAGAAGACGAACGTCTGCCCCGGCTCGATGACGCGGCCGTCGAGCCACTGGAACGAGCGCGCCACGTTGCGGATCTTCTCCGGCATGTAGCCGGTCGCGTTCTCCTCTGCATAGCCCCAGAGCGTGGGCACCGGCCCGGCCGCGGCGGCGCGCGGTGCGTCCGGGTCCACCCGCTCGACCACCTCGGGCGGCAGATCCTTCAGCCGCCGGGCGAGGAACTCGTCGCCCAGCAGGCGCGGCTGCACCCGCTGCTCGGCCGGGTTCTCGGGCACCAGCACGAGGATGGCGCGCTGGAACTGCTGCACCAGCCGACCCTCGGCATCGAGGTAGGGCTCGGTGGTGGGGAAGCCGAAGACGTCGGTGCCACCGCGCAGGCCGATGAAGTCGAGGAAATCCCCGTCGACGCTGTGGCCGGTCTGGGGGAAGTAGGCGGCGGTCGGCGCGATTTTGGCCGGCGCGATCGGCGGCTCCGGGGGAACCCCCAGCAGGTCGCCCAGGTTCGCCAGTTGCACGCGCAGCCGCTCGGGGTTCTCGGGCCAGTATTCGAGGCGCGCGCGCTGGAAGTACTGGACGAGCCGCCCATCCTCGTCGAACGCCTCGGTGATCGGGTGCCCGAACGTGCTGAAGGTGCCGTAGCGGTCGAAGAAGCTCAGGAACGGCTCGGCGACCCGGTGCCCGGTCGCCTCGAAGTAGCGCCAGCCGATCCGCGCCGTGATGTCGGACGTGCCGCCGGTCGCGCCCGCCGGCCGCGCCGGCAGGAGCAGGCTCCCGGCGAGCGCCGCCAGGGCCACGGCGCGGGCCAC
>JBHOQZ010000878.1:0-8006 GCA_042408635.1 Chloroflexota bacterium | reverse complement strand
CCGGGTTGAGCGATTTCACCGCCAGCGCCACCCCGGCGCAGAGGCCGCCGCCGCCGACCGGCACGAGCACGACGTCGGCGTCGGGCAGCTCGGCCATGATTTCGAGCCCGACCGTCCCCTGCCCGGCCACGATCATCGGGTCGTCGAACGGCGGCACGACGGTGTAGCCGTGCTCGGCCTGGAGTTCGAGGGCGCGCTGCTGCCGTTGGAGCGAGTCGGTGCCGCAGAACTCGACCTGCGCGCCGTAGCCGCGCGTGGCGGCGGCCTTGGCCGGGATGGCGTCCTCGGGCATGACCACGACCGAGGTCACCCCAAGCAGGCTCGCGGCGCAGGCCATGCCCTGGGCGTGGTTCCCCGACGAGTAGGTGATGACGCCGCGCGCTCGCTCGGCATCACTAAGCGTGGCGATCCGGTTGTAGGCGCCGCGGATCTTGAACGAGCCCGTGCGCTGGAGGCACTCGGGCTTGAGGTAGACCGCGTTGCCGGTGGGCGCGCCGAGCGTGCGCGACGGCTGGAGCGTCGTCCGGTTGATGATGCCGCTCAGGCGCTCGGCCGCCGCTCGGACGTCCTCCAGCGTCACCCGGGCGCCGGTCGTGTCGATGGCCATCGTCCTCTCCCCCCTCTGCTGCCGTTTCGGCGCCCGGGCCGGTGCCAGTCCAGGCTGGATCGCGGCGCTGGTCGGCTGCTTCGTCTGCTGTTGTCGCGGCGGCCAGGTTGGTGTGGGCTCGCGAGCTCCCCGGGCGCCGGGGGCGTGTCGCGGTCGAAGCTGCCCGGGCTGTCCGGCGGGCGGCGGGCCGTTTCCCCCCCAACGTCGCCGGGCGCCGGACCCCGGGCGCGGTGCGTCAGGGAATGCGCCTCTTCAGCTCGACGACCTCGCCGGGGTCGCTCGGGGCGAGGAAGCGCAGCTCGTAGGTCCAGAGCAGCCGCTCCGGCCGGGGACCGGCGGTGTCGATGTTCTCGGGGCCGCGGGCGAAGAGCGTCGCCTTCTTGATCTCGTAGACGTACTGCTTGCCGCTGTCCTCTTCGATGATGACGCGCTTGATGTAGCCGCCGGCGCGGTCTGGGATGGCGGCGCGCAGCTCCTTGCGGACCTCCACCCCGTCGAAGCCCCACGGCGACTCGGTCACGAACTTCATCGGCCTGCCCTCACCTCAGCGCTCGATCCATCCTGCAAGCGGGAGGCGGGGCTGTCAACCACGCCTCACTTCACCCGTGACCCGGCCGGGCACCCGCATGAAGACGGCGCGCCGGCCGCGGCAAGGGCTGCCGCAGCCGGCGCGCCTCGTCGCGAGGTCAGCGCCGCTCTTCGAGCACGATCAGCGCGCCCAGAACGGGGTCCACCCCGGGTAGTTGTAGTAGCCGTAGGGGTAGCCGCCGCCGTAATACCGGTTGTAGGCGCTGTAGGGGTAGCTGCCGTAGTAGCCGCTCCCGGAGTAGGGATAGCCGCTGCCGTAGTAGCCGTAGCTATTACCGTAGTAACCGTAGCCGGTGCCGTAGTGCGGCAGGTTGCTGCCGCCGTAGTAGTTGGCGGGGCTATCGTAGTAGACCGGCTGGAGCGGCTGGCCGTAGGGGGCGTTGCCGATGATCGGCAGCCCGTTGGCGTCCGACGGCGTCGGCGTGTAGCTCTGGTAGCCGTACGGCGGATACTGCCCCTGGTAGCCGTACTGCTGCGGATACTGGCCTGCGTACGGCGGCTGAGGCGGGGTCATCGTACCATAGCCGTAGCCCGACGGGTTCATCGGGGCATAGCCCGATGGCGCCGTCGTGCCCGTGTTCGGCGCGGCGAAGGCGGGATTGCTCTGCGGGGAGAGCGTCACCCCGGAGACCGAGGCGACCGCGGTGCCGCTGGCCACGCTGTTGGCCACGACGGTGAAAGTATGGGGCGTGCCCGGCTGGATGTTGATCCCGGCCAGGTTGAAGGTGAAGCCCGAGTAGCGGAAGTTCGGGTTGCCCAACGCCGACGCGACGTCGGGGCGGTCACCGCCGTAATTGGCCTGGCCGAGCAGCCGGCCGGTGTTCTGGTCACCGTCGATATAGACCGAGACCGAGGTGATGCCGGTGCCGCTGGGAGCGGCGGTGTCGACCGCCCAGCCCGCGATCCAGGTCGGCGTCATGTTCTGCTCGCCCTGGCTCGGGTTGTCGATCTGAACGACCACCGTCCCGGCGCTGGCCGGCGCGGCGCTCGCCGAATACGCGCCGACCGCGGTGAGGGCGAGCGCGAGGCTCAGCCCCAGAGCTGTCAGGATTCGTCGCATGCCGTCTATTCCTCCGATGGCCGCCTGGCCTCTGGCTTCGCGCATCGCGCGGCGTCGCCGCCGCTGACACCTGAAACACGCAAGAACGGGGCCACCGGCCAGAGCCAGGCGAGCGGCGCGAAGACGCGGTAACGCCGCCGACGGACGGTAGCCCGACGACGGCGTTGCCGATGATCCAGGCGGACCGAGACGCGCTACGGCAGGCGCCGGCCCACCATCTCCTCGATCCGCACGTAGCGGTCGAACTCCTCGCCAGTGAGCAGGCCGAGCTCGACCGCCGCCTCGCGCAGCGTCTTGCGCTCGGTGTGTGCCTTCTTGGCGACCTTCGCCGCGTTGTCGTAGCCGATGTGCGGGTTGAGCGCCGTCACGTGCATCAGCGTGTTGCGCACGTAGTGCTCGATCTGCTCGCGGTTCGGCTCGATCCCGACGACGCAGTGGTCGGCAAACGAGATGCAGGCGTCGGTGAGCAGGTCGACCGAGTCGAGGAAGTTGTCGATGATGAGCGGCTTGAAGACGTTGAGCTCGAAGTTGCCCTGCGAGCCGGCCATGGTGATCGTGGCGTCGTTGCCGATCACCTGGATACAGACCATCGTCATCGCCTCGGACTGAGTCGGGTTGACCTTGCCAGGCATGATCGACGAGCCGGGCTCGTTCTCGGGCAGCAGCAGCTCGGCCAGGCCGGCGCGCGGGCCCGAGCCCAGCCAGCGGATGTCGTTGGCGATCTTCATCAGGGAGGCCGCCCGCGTCTTGAGCGCGCCGTGCGCCATCACCAGCTCGTCGTGGGCCGCCAGCGCCGCGAACTTGTTCGGTGCCGACACGAACGGCAGCCCCGTCAGCTCGGCGATCCGGGCGGCGACCCGCTCGCTGAACCCCTCGGGCGCGTTCAGACCCGTGCCGACTGCCGTGCCGCCGATGGCGAGCTGGTAGAGGTCGGGCAGCACCAGCTCGAGGCGCCTGAGGTCGGCGTCGAGCTGGGCGACATAGCCCGTGAACTCCTGCCCGAGCGTCATCGGCACGGCATCCATCAGGTGGGTGCGGCCGATCTTGACGATGTCGCGGAACTCGACCGCCTTGGCGTGGAGCGCGTCGCGCAGGTGCTTCACCGCCGGGATGAGCCGCCCCGTCACCTCCTGCGCCGCCGCGATGTGCATCGCGGTCGGGAAGGTGTCGTTGGACGACTGCGACTTGTTGACGTCGTCGTTGGGGTGGATCGGGCGCTTGCTCCCCTTCTGGCCCCCGGCGAGCTCGATGGCGCGGTTGGCGATCACCTCGTTGACGTTCATGTTCGTCTGGGTGCCGCTGCCGGTCTGGAAGACGCGCAAGGGGAACTCGCCGGCCAGCTTGCCCTCGATGATCTCGTCGGCGGCCCGCACGATCAGGTCGGCCTTTTCGGGTGAGAGCAGGCCGAGGTCGCGGTTGACCTCGGCGCAGGCGCGCTTGAGGATCGCCATCGCCCGGATCACCGGCTCGGGCATGGTGTCCCCACCGATGTCGAAGTGGATGAGCGAGCGCGCCGTCTGGGCGCCCCAGTAGTGTTCGTCGGGGACCTCGATCGGCCCCATGCTGTCGGTTTCGATGCGCGTGGCGCCCGTGGCCTCGCGCGGCCGCGTCCCAGTTTCCACGATCGGCCTCCTCCCTGAAGCGGCGGCGCTCCCTCGCGCCCCCTACCGTCCTCTCCCGCACGCTTGCTCTACGGCGATTATACCGTGGGGCCCCCCCAATGCTGGGGGGCTTACGGGGAGCCCCCCAGCGGCAGTGGAGCGCTTGCGCGCGATCAGGTGAGCAACCGCCCAATGCTGGGGGCTTTCGGCGGGGCCGGGCTGCCGTATGGGGTTGGCCGGGGGTGGCCCAGGGGAGGGGTCGGGTGGGAGGCGGTCCTCGTTGAGGCTCCGAGCGGGCGGCGGGCTCTGGTAGAGTCTGGCGTTGGGCGCTCCGGGTGGGGCGTCCGGGCGAGAGGCGGTTGGCCGGCAGCGGGCCGGCGCGGGGAGGAGGCGACGATGCTGCGGGTGACGGTGGGCGGGACGGTGTTCGAGGCGGAGTGGGAGGAGGAACGGGCCCCCCGCACCTGCGTGGCCGTGCGGCGCCTGCTGCCGCTGCGGGCGAAGCTCGTCCAGGCGCGCTGGTCGGGCGAGGCGGCATGGATCCCGCTCGGCGGGCTTCAGGTCGGCGTCGGCTTCGAGAACCACACCTCGCACCCGGCGCCGGGCGACCTCCTCCTCTATCCCGGCGGCTACAGCGAGACAGAGATCCTCTTCCCCTATGGCGCCACGCTGTTCGCCAGCCGCATGGGGCAGCTCGCGGGCAACCACTTCGCGACGCTGCGCGCCGACCGCGCCGCGCTGGCCGAGGTCGGCCGCCGCGTGCTCTGGGAGGGCGCCCAGGACATCGTGCTCGAGGAGGTTGCCCCGTGACCTGGGGCGAGCGCGCGCTCGGGCGCCTTGGGGCCGGGGTCGTCGGGCGTCCCGCCGGCGCGGCCCGGTCGGCGGATGCGCGGGCCGTCCGGGTCATCACGGCGTTGTTTGGGCTGTGCGTGCTCGCCTATCTCGCGACGCTGCCGCTGCCGCGCGCCCGCGACGATGCGCTGCTCTTCCACTCCGACGGTGTGGGCTACTACGCCGTGCTGCGCTCGCTCGTGCTCGACCGCGACCTCGACCTGCGCAACGAACTGTTCGTGCTGGCAGGCGAGGTCCACGACCGGCCGGTCGCACCCTACTACACGATCGGGATGGCGGTGGCGTGGCTGCCGTTCTACCTGGCGGCCCACCTCGCGGCGAGCCTCGGCGCGGCGCTCGGGCTGCCGATCCGGGCCGACGGCTACCACCAGCTCTACCAGGTCGCGGTCTGCCTGGGCAGCATGCTCTACGGCTACCTCGGCCTGCGCCTGACCTACAGCCTCTGCCGGGAGTTCGCCGACGTGCTCGCGGCGGTGGCGGCGGTGGTCGTCGTCTGGCTCGGCTGGAGCATCGTCTACTACCTCACCATCGAGAACTCGATGTCCCACATGGTCTCGTTCGCGGTGGTGAGCGCGCTCATCGCCTGGTGGCGACTCGGCCGCGACGCGGCGCCGGTGCGCTACTGGTGCGGCCTCGGCCTGCTCACTGGCTTCGCGGCGACGGTGCGCCCGCAGGACGGCCTCTTCCTCGTCCTGCCCGGCCTCTCCCTGCTGAGCGCCGCCTTGACGGCGGTGCGCGGGCCGCGACCCATCGGCGTGGCGGGGTATCCGGTCCCGCGGAAGCGGTCGCCGGGCAGCGCGCCGCCGCTCGACACCGTCCCGACCGTGAGGGAGTCCGGCCGGCCGGCGACCCTGGCCGATGTGGTGCGGGCCGGGCTGCTGCTGGCGGCGGGTGTGGCGCTCGGCTACGCGCCCCAGCTCGTCGCCTCGACCGTCGCCTACGGCACCCCCCTCACCGTGGGCTACCAGGCGGCGGGCCAGCGGTTCTTCCTTGCCAGCCCACGGCTGGCCGAGGTGCTGTTCTCCACCTGGCACGGCCTCTTCACCTGGCATCCGGTGCTGCTGCTCGTGCCGGTCGGGCTGTGGCTGGTGGCGCGGCGCGACGCCGCCGACGCGCTGGCGCTGACGGTCGCCTGGCTGCTCCAGGTCTACCTCGTCGCCTCGTGGGAGGTCTGGTGGCAGGGCGACGCCTTCGGCTCGCGCATGCTGATCAACTGCGGCGCGATCTTCGCGCTCGGGCTGGCCGCCGTCTTCGCCTGGCTGCGCCGGCGCAGCGGGGGCTGGGCGGTCGCTGCCGTCGTCGCGCCCGCCCTCGTTTGGAACTGGCTGTTCATCCTCCAATACCGGCTGGGCTACGTGCCGATGTCGGACCCGCTCACCTGGCAGCAGCTCACCACCGACAAGCTGACGGTCGTGCCCGACCTTCTCCGGCGGCTGCTGCGCCGCGGCGCCGCCTGACGGTCGACGCCTGCTGCCTGCCCGTCTCGGGCTGGTCTCGGGCCGGCCGTGGCCGGGAAGGGCACGCTCAGAGCCGCCGGGCCTTCCCCGACTCCGGCGTTGACCGGGCTCTCGGGGTCGGGTGGCGCCCGGCCAGCCGCTATACTTAGCCGCACGGAGCAACCGGAGGGAGGGTGAGGCTGATGGAGGCGTGGCGCGACCGGCTCACGATGCCGCTGGGTGAGGCGATCTGGACGCAGCGGTCGATCCGCCGGTTCAGGCCGGACCCGATCCCGCTGGCGGACATCCGCACGATCATCGAGGCGGCGAGCAAGGCGCCGAGCGGCGGCAACGCCCAGCCCGCCCGCTACCTCGTCCTGACTGACCGCGAGGTGATCCGGCAGTTCGGCGCGCTCTACCGCGAGGCGTGGTGGGCGAAGCGGCGCGACGAGGGCCGCCCCTGGACGCGGCGGGAGGAGATCCCGGTCGAGGAGCGCGTGTCGCGCTCGGCCGCGCTGCTGGCCGACGAGATCGCCGAGGCGCCCTGCATCGTGCTGGCGCTGACGGTGGGCAAGGGGCAGGCGAGTTCGGTGTTGATGGGTGTGCAGAACCTGATGCTGGCCGCGCGGGCGCTGGGTATCGGCTCCGTGCCCACCACGCTCCATCCGCAGGTGATGGAGCGGGTGTACGCCCTGCTGGGAATCCCGGCGACGGCCGAGTTCCACCTGTGCATCCCGCTCGGCTACCCGCGCGGCCGGTTCGGCCCGACGCGCCGCCGCCCGACCGCCGAAACCACCTTCCTCAACCGCTGGGGCGCTCCCGTCCCCTGGGCCGGCGACACGCTGGCCGGCTGATCGTCCGCCGTCCCTGAGCAAGCAACCAGGAGCGATCCCCATGGCCGGCTACCCGCCCGCCGACCGCCTGAGCGCCGGCCCGGGGCGATTTTGGCCAGGCCCAGCACCCTTGGCGCCGATGGCTGGGGGAACACTGCGGTGGAATGCGGGCGTCGGCTCGTGGCCGGTGTGGGGATAGTTGCCTGCTCATTCGGCCGGTTGAAACCGGGGTGATGCGGCGCCGGGTTCGCGTGGGTGTCGGCCACCCAAGGCGAGGTGTTCGTTCTTGCGGCAATTCCCGGCGGCCGTCGGCTGGAGATTTGCACAGTGCGCGTTGTGCGTGCCGCGCTTGCTCGCGGCGGATTGGCTGTGCGACCATAGGGACACGGCTGGGGTGGGGCAGCGCGGCCCTCGACGCGGCGGCGAGGGCGGCGTGGTGTGTGTAGGGCAGCCCGGAGGCGGGAGGAGCGCGGGATGGGCTTGCAGGTCCGCGTGGGGTGTGAGTTCGACTTCGAGACCGACTACCCGGTGCCGATGCTGATGCTGGTGCGCGTGCGGCCCGGCTACGACTACCGCGTCCAGTACGAGGCGCGCTGGCTGCACCCCGAGGTGCCCTTGCGTGAGTACACCGACACCTTCGGCAACATCTGCTGGCGCCTTGTCGCGCCCGGCGGTCCGCTCACCATCCGCTACGACGCGCTGGTCGAGGTGCCGGCCGAGCCCGAGCCCCACCCGATCGACCTGCCGCAGACGCAGGTCGAGGACCTGCCCGATGAGACGCTGGTCTACACCCTGCCTAGCCGCTACGTCCAGTCGGACCTGCTGATGGACGAGGCGTGGCGGTTGTTCGGCAACACGCCGCCCACCGGCGCGCGGGTGCAGGCGATTTGCGACTGGATCCACGAGAACGTGCGCTACGAGACCGGCTGCAGCAGCCCGACGATCACCGCCCTCGACGTCTACACGCGCCGCGTCGCGGTCTGCCGCGACTTCGCGCTGCTCGCCTGTGCCTTCTGTCGCGCGCTCAAC
>JBHOQZ010000874.1:0-12334 GCA_042408635.1 Chloroflexota bacterium | reverse complement strand
GCGCTCGATGAGCTCGTCCGGCACCGCGGCCACCGCCCCGGCGGCGTCGCCCGCCGCCAGCCGCGCCCGCACCGCCTTGACCGCGCGCCCGAAACCGAGCGCCGTGAAGCGGCGGCCGTAGCCGGGGAAGGCGAGGTAGGTTGGCAGCGCCGCCCGGAGACCCGCCCGCGCCCGCTCGATGTCGTCGTCAAGGCAGAGGTTCACGAGCGCGATCAGGCCCACCGCCTCGGGCGCCCGGCCGGCGCGGCGCGCCCCGGCCGCCAGCCGCTCGCGGGCCGCCGTGATATCCTCGGGGGCGCAGAGGTTGAGGATCGCCCCGTCCGCGATCTCCCCGGCCAGCTCGAGCATGGCGGGCCCGAGCGCGGCCAGGTAGATCGGCAGGTCGGACCGCACCGGCGCGAAGCTGGAGCGGAACGCCGCCACCGGGTAGCGCGGACCCGGCAGGTCGCTCGCCTCGCTGCGCAGCACCGCCCGCACGACCGCCACGTACTCGCGCAGGTGCTCGAGTGGTCGCGCCGCCGGCAGGTCGCGGCGCTCGCTGCTCCACCACTGGGTGCCGGCGCCGATGCCGAGCACGAGCCGGCCGCCGGAGACCTCGTCGACCGCCGCAGCGCCGAGCGCGAGTAACACCGGGTGGCGGAAGCCGGCGTTGGCGATCCCCGCCACGAGGGTCACCCGCTCGGTCGCGTCCGCGGCGGCCATCAGGTAGGCCACGATGTCGTTGTACGACTCGGTGTGGTTGAGGTGCGTGAAGCCGCGCGCCTCCGCCAGCCGGCCGAGCGCGGCCAGGCGGCTCGGTGGCAACCCTGAGAGGTTGGAGAGGCTGATGCCCAGCGGCCCCGTCACGCCGGCCTCCCCTCGCGCGCCTCGAACTCGCCACCCGACCCGCCTGCCTCGACCGCGGGCTGCCCGCTCGCTGCGCTTGCAGATTGGCCTCGAATCGGGGGAGCCGCCGCGTCGGACGCCATGGCGGCAGCCATTCCGCTATCCGCCGTCGCCGCGGGGGCACGAGACCTCGACGCGGGAGCGGGCACCGAATCCCCCGGGAGGTCGGGACCGATGCATGCCGTCCCGGCAGGAGGAGCGGAGAGGGCGCGCACGGTCGACTCGATCGCCGCGACCAGGCGGGCGCGGCTCGACCAAGCGTGCCGGGTGGTGGCCGGGCCGAGGCGCAGCGCCACCCGCCACCGCTCGCCGGCCCGCGCGTAGCTGAGGCCAGCCGGGACGATCGCGACGGGCACTCCGGTGGCGCGCTCGCTCAGCTCGGCCAGCCGGGCGAAGCCGGAGCGGAACGGCAGCGGTTCGTCACCGCGCCGGGGCGTGAAGCTCGGGTCGATGCTCGGAAAGCCCTCGGGGAAGACCACCAGCAGCCGCCCCTCCTGGAGCAGGCGCAGCGCCGACTCGGTCGCTCGACGGAGGAACTCGGTGGCCTCCTCGGGGCGAAAGGCGCTGCGGGGCAGCGCCGGGTCGTTGGCCTCGGCCGCGAACCGCTCGGCGCGCAATACCATCGGCCAGCGGGCGATGCGGCAGGCCCGCTCCATCAGGCGGCGCTGCCGGGCGCTCGTGATCCAGTCGACCCCCACGAGGATGTGGACCGGCCGGGGGATCGTCGCGAGCAGCAGGGCGCCGTCGTAGAGGTGGTGGTAGTGGTGCGCCGCCAGTATCACCGGTCCGTGGGGCGGCAGGTAGCGCAGCCCCTCGACCGTCAGCTCCAGCCGCCGCGCCACCAGGCGGCTCGCCCCGAGCCGCAGCGCCGTCCGCGCCAGCAGCTCGAGCACCGCCGCCTGCCTGCTCGCTCGCTCGCCCACGCTGCCCCCCTCACCCCGCGTCGCCTGCTCCCCCACGGCAGCGCGTCGCCGATGACCCGCCCGCTGCCCGATCCGCGCCACGTCTCGCATGCCGATCGGCTCGGCAGGTCAGGTGTTGGGCCCGGTCGGCGAGCGACGCAGACGGCTCGGGTGGCCCGGGCGGCGCCGCAGGAGGTCCGGCCGCCAGGTGAGGGCGGCCGGCACGAGCCCCAGGATCGCGGCCAGCGCGACCGGCTGCCAGAGGCCGACACTGAGGCTGAGCGCCATCGCAAACAGCGTGTTCGCCACGTAGACCGTGAGCGGATACCAGGCGGGCATCTGGGCCGACGTCACGTCCTCGCGCCAGAGGAGGCGGCTGATCGCCATGAAAAGTAGACCGGTCAGCGACCAGCCGACGAGGTTCTTGATCGGCATGCCGAAGTAGGGGCCCGTCTCGTGCCAGGTCCAGAACCGGATCGGCAGCGCCTCGTGCGCCATGGCCGGGTCGAGCACGAGGTCCCAGACCGTGAGGAACCAGACGCCGAGGCCCACGCTCCAAGCCGCCCGCGGCACGAGGCGCAGCTCGCCCGCGATCGCGCTCGCTAGCAGGTAGGCGGCAAAGCCCATGTAAAACCAGGACAGCGGGATGGTGTAGGGCACGCGGTCGAGCACCATCTCGCCCAGCCCGCCGACGTAGGAGTAGGCCCCGAACGGCCAACCGGTGCCCGTGCCGAGCAGCTCCGAGCCGAGCGAGAACGGGTAGGTGACGGCGAAGAAGATCACGGTCTTGCGCCAGCCGAGCGTCCAGACGCCGAAGGCGAACATCGCCGCCGCGCCTAGCACCATGTGCAGCGATCCCGAGTACGCCATGCCGAGGCGGAACGCTTCCCGACCGAGCTCGCTGTCCTTCCAGAGCCAGGGGTTGGGCAGCGCAATCAGAATCCCGATCGTGCCGAAGACCAGCGCCGTCAGGTGGCCCGCCAGCAGCGCCACGCTGGCGAGCGCGGCCGGACGCCTTCTCATGCGAAACCTCCGGGGACGAGCTTACGGCCGCGCCAGGTGTGGTGGCGCTGCAGGACACTCCGCCAGAGCGCGAACGCCGCCGCCAGGTCGCACAGCGGCGAGAGCCAATAGGTCGGTGGCGGGGCGGCGTAGGCGCGCGAGGTGCCGTAGAGGACGCCCAGCCGCGCGATCAGCAGGACCAGGTTGACCGGCCAGAGCCAGGCGGGCGCCGCCACCCGGCGCGCGAGGAGGAGCAGCGGCAGCGGCAGCGCCTGCACGAGCGTGACCTCGACCAGCCCGACCAGGCTGCGCCAGCGGCAGAAGCGGTCGTGCATCGGCAGCGAGCGCGGCCAGCCCCGCCAGGTCTCGCGCAGGTTCGCGTACATCTGCACCGACACAAGGTCTCCCGCCTCGTAGAAGCCGACCGCGTCGCCGAGCGAGGCGAGCTGCCGAGCGATCGTTACATCCTCGCAACGCGAGTCGCGCGTCAGCGCGAAGCCACCGGCCATCGCCAACGCCTCCCGGTGGAACAGCGCGCACTGCCCGTTCGCCTGAACCTGGCAGACCTCGCGCGTGGCGCTCCCCGGCGCCCCGAACCGGTAGACCAGCGTTGCCAGCAGTGCCGGGTGCAGGAGCGCCCCCCCGGCGTCGACCTGCTGCCGCGTCGCCACGCTCAGCGCCCTGATGCCGCAGCGGCGGGCGTGGGCCACGAGCGCGCGCGCGAGCACCGGCGCCGGGCGCACGTCGGCGTCGATCGTGAGCAGCCAGGGCACGCCCGGGTCGGCGTGCTCCCAGCCGACCTGCAACCCCCACGCCTTGCCGTTCCAGCCCACGGGTACCGGTGCGGCGTCGACCAGGCGGACGCGCGGGTCGCGCGCGGCGTAGCGGGCAATCAGGTCGCGTGTGCCGTCGGTCGAGCCGCCGTCGGCAACCAGGATTTCGGCGACCTCGTGCCCCGCCTCGATCAGCCGGTCGAGGCAGGCCGGCAGCCTTGCCTCTTCGTCGAGCACGGGCAGCACCACGCTCACCCGCTCGCCCGGCTCACCGGTCGGCGCTTCGGAGATCGTGACCGCGGCCCGGAGGCTCCGCCCGAGCCGCACGAGCACGCGCGCGCCGACCAGCGTCTGCGCCGTGCCGAGCAGCCCGAGCAGCCAGTACAGGATCAAGCGGGTTGCCTCCAGAGAAGCGTGGGGGAGCGGCCGGGACGGGACGATCTGCGGCCGGCTGTGCGGGCGCAACCAGCAGAGCATGCCGCTCCGGCCATCGTACCGTCGACCGGGGAGGGCGACAAGTTCGCCCGTGGCCGATCAGCGCTCTGGGCCCAGGCAGGAGCGGCAGGCATCGAGCAGCGCCTCGGCGGCCGCCTCCGGCGTCTCGCACCGGCGCCGTTCGAGCTCGCGGAAGGTGCCCGGGTCGTCGGGATAGGCGACGGTGAGCACCCAGGCGAGGCCCGGCCCGGTCAGGAGCCAGATGTCGAGGCCGGCGTGCTCGGCGCTGGGTGTTGCGGCCGAGACCACGGCGTCGGCCCGACCCGTCTCCGCGTCGTAGCCGGACCACTCGAACGCCGAGGCCAGCTCCGCGTCCAGCTCGAAGAGCCGGGCGCGCACCCGCGACTGGAACTGCTCGGCGCGTAGCGCGTCGGCGCCCTGCCGGCTCCCGGCTGCCCACCCCGGCCTGACCAGCCGCAGCGGTTCCCCGGATTGCTCCCGCTCGCTCATCGTCCCGTCCCCGGTCCCGTTTCCGTCCCGGTCGGCCCGGCCGAGACACCGCGGCCCGCGCCTGCGACTTGAACCGCCGTCCCCGGCCCCGTCCTCGACGCGGTCGGACCGGGTTGGGCGCGCTGCCGGCCGGCGCCGCTGGGGGCTGCCCCGCTCATCCCGGCGCGGCGGCCGCCTTCTCGTAGCCGAAGACGCGCGGCCAGAGCTGGCGCGAGCGCGCCTCGACCTCCGCCACGATGGCGAGGTGCCCGCCGAGCACGGTCTGCTTTGCTGCCTCGATCGTCGCGCGGACGTCGGGCTCGAGGTCGGCCGGCAGCTCGTCCTCGTCGAGCACCTCGATCCGCCCGTCGGGCGTGGCCAGGACATCCACCGTCAGGTCGCGCCACTCGAGCCGCCCATCGGTCAGGCGTGTACCGTCGGCCAAGTTGAAGTAGGCGGCGATCGTCCGGCCGTCGGGCGCCTGCCAGTGGTAGATGTTGTACGGGCGGTCGACCCAGTAGTAGCCGAAGGTGACGGTGCCGGCCGGCAGCGTCAGGCCGAAGAGCTCGACCGACCCGCACGCGATGTAGAGCAGCACGGCCGAGCGTTCGTCGCACTCGACCAGCCCGCAGCGGAACTGCTTTTCCCGCCCGTCGAGGTAGCGCTTGATCTCCAGCACCTCGGGCAGCGGTGCCGGGATCGCCGGCTGAGCGGTGCTCATGCAGGGGCGTAGTGGTCGTAGACCGCGCGCCCGATCTCGGCCAGGAGATCGTCGTTGCGGTCCTGCCGGTGGCTCGGCGTCAGTCCGCGGCTGAACGCCGACACCGCGACGTGGTTGTCGTCCCCGATGTACATGATCCCCGCGTCGTTCTTCACGCCGGGGAGGCTGCCCGTCTTGTGCGCGAAACGCACCCCATCCGGGAGATAGCGTGGCAGGCGCTGGTTGAGCTGCTGCTTGAGCAGGATGTCGAGCGCTGTCTCGCGCCACTCGCCCGCGAGCGCCTCCCCGCGCCAGATCAGTTCATAGAGCCGGGTGTGGTCGCGCGGGCTGCCGACGTTGTTCGGGGGCGCGTTGCGCAGCGCGAGCGTGTTCGGGTCGGGCTTGGTCTCGCCCCGCGCGCGCACGCGCTCCCGGAACGCCTCGATCGTCAGCGACTTGTCCGCGATGCCGTTGACGTCGAAGATGATGTCGCGGCAGCTCATGGTGATGTGGGTGTCGCGCAGGCCCAGCTCGGCCAGCAGCCGGCCCACGCGCTCGATCCCGACCTGCCAAAGGCACCTGTCGGTCGCGGTGTTGTCGCTGACGACGATCATCAGCAGCGCGCAGTCGTAGAGCGTGGGGCGCAGCCCCGGCCGCATCTGCGAGAGGAGGCCGCTCCCCGCCACCTGGATGCCCGGATCGAGCTCGACCCGGTCGTCGAGCGAGAAGCGCCCGGCCGCGGCCTGGCGCAGCAGCTCGACCAGGATCGGCACCTTGAAGGTGCTGCAGAGCGGGAAGAGCGCCTCGCCGTTGACCTCGACCGACTCACCCCGCTCGAGTTGGGTGACCGCCACGCCGACGGTCCCCTCGCTCTGCGCGCAGATCGCGCTCAGGCGCTCGCGCAGCGCGCTCATTGCGGCCGGGTCGGGCGCTTGATCTCGAGGAGCTCGGGGTGCTCGACCACCGCCGCGACCATGCGGTCGAAGAGGTCGACCGCGCGCTGCCCGGTGGGCACCTGCTGGATCTTGACGAAGGCGCTGGCGCCGTCGGGGAAGATGAAGGTCGGCACGCCGAAGACGCCGTACAGCCCGGTGGCGCGCTCGTGGTTCTCCTTGAGGCGCTGGAGCAGCGAGCGGTCCTTGAAGTCGCGGTCGAAGCGCTCCATGTCGAGCTCGGCCGCCTGCGCAACCCGGCGCAGCGCCTCGCGGTCGGTGAAGTCGAGCTGGCGATCGTGGCGGGCGGCGAACAGCTCGCGGCGGAAGCGGGTGTATGCCTCCTCGCCCTGGTTCTTCGCGGCCTCGGCTGCCCAGAAGGCGAGCAGGGCGCGGCCGCGGGCGCGGGCCGGGTTGTTCGGCGCGTAGCCCTCCTCCTGCTCCCAGAGCTGCCAGCCCTCGACAGTGTTGTTGATCTGCTCGAGCGAGAAGTGCCGGTAGTCGACCTCGACCGAGCCCGGCCGCACGCGGTTCACTTCGTCGAACCAGAGCTGGCCGCGGTGGGCGTAGGGGCAGACGTAGTCGATGTAGGCGGTCACACGAACTGGCGCCACGGCGTCTTTGCCTCCTGCTGATCTCGCGGTCGTTCCCCCATCGTCAAACGACCCTTTGAGGTTATGCTACGGCGCTGGCCGCACTCGGTCAACCTCGGATTCGCGACGCACCACTCTCCGACAGCGAGAAGCCGTCAGCCGGCGAGAGTCCCGGCTGACGGCTGGGGTCTGGGCGGTGGTCGTCGGACGCAGCGGCTTTGGGCCGCGGGCCGAGCTGGCCGCTTAGCGCGAGTAAAACTCGACGATGAGCTGGTCCGCGATGTCGGGCGGGATATCGGCGCGCTCGGGCAGCGCCACGACGCGGCCACCCCACTCCTCGCGCTGGAGCCAGCGCGGCACCGGCATCGGGCGGTCCTGCTCCATCTCCTGGATGAGCGGGATGTTCTGGGCGCTCGGGGCGATCCGGATAACCTCGCCGACCGACACCGTGTACGAGGGGATGTTGACCCGGTGGCCGTTGACCAGAACGTGCCCGTGGTTCACGTACTGGCGGGCCTGGGCGCGGCTCCGAGCAAAGCCGAGGCGGAAGACGACGTTGTCGAGCCGCCGCTCAAGCAGCGACATGAATGTCTCGCCCGTGGGGCCCTTGGCGCGGGTGGCGCGCTCGAAGACGCGGCGGAGCTGCGTCTCCGTCAGCCCGTAGCGGAAGCGCGCCTTCTGCTTCTCCTGGAGCTGGAGGGCGTACTCGGAGAGTTTGCGCCGCCGCTGGCCGTGCTGGCCGGGCGGCTGGCCCATGCGGCGCTCGAGTGAACGTGAACCGCGTTCGAACACGTCGATCCCCAGGCGTCGCGACAGCTTGTTGCGTGGTCCCGTGTACCGTGACATCCCGTCCTCTTATTGCTCGTCTGTCTAGATCTTCTACGTCTGTCTGTTCAATCCATCACCTCCGCCGTCGCGGCGGGGTGCGTTGCTCGAATCCGAACGACGCAGCTGGCAGGCCTCAGGCGCGTTCGTCCCGTCCAGCCGAAAAGGGCACCACGATATGATACTCGATCCGGGCGAAAGTGCAAGCTCCGCGATCGCGCCTGCTACGCTTCCCGCACCGGCCGCGGGGGGAGGGCGCGGCCGATCGCGATTCAGCGTTGGGAGGAGGGGTAGATGTGTACCTCCGGGCCGTCGGCCTAAATCGGCGCGGTGGCGGCCTGGTCCGGTGCAGAACCCCTGCTCGTCGCCACGCTGCTGCACCCGCTCGGGGCTGACCCGAATGACGCGGCGGCCGCCTTCGCCGAGAACTATGAATCCGCGCTGGCGGTGCGGCAGATAGAGGTCGGCCTCGCCGCCCTGCTAGGCCTGGTAGCGGGGCTGACGTTGACCGGCTTCGCGCTCGCGCTCGCCAGTGCAGCCAGCCCCCCGGCTGGCTGGGGGTTGGCGGGCTGGTGGACGCGGCGGGCATGGTCGCGGCCGGGATGACACAGGCGACCACCGGCTTCTCCGGTCCGGCGATGACGCTGAGCAGGCTGGCGAGCGCCGTACTTCAAGCCGCGTCGCTCACGGTCGAAGCCTGTCTCTGGCGGTTTGCCCAGCGCGGCGACGTCAGCTCACCCTGCCCGAACGAGAGCTCAGGCCGGGCGCTGGGCGATGAGGCGCGGCGTGAGCGGGAGGGGCTCCCGGCCGGCGCCGAGGCTGCCGGAGCCGACCTCTTCGAGCCAGAGCTCGACCAGCCGCGGATCCCACTGGCGCCCCTTGCCGGCGCGCAGTTGCTCCACGATCGATTCGAGAGGCAGGGCCTGGCGGTAGGGACGCGCCGTCGACATCGCGTCGTAGCTATCGGCCAGCGCGATGATGCGCGCGCCGAGCGGGATCGCCTCCCCGGCCAGCCCGTCGGGGTAGCCACGGCCGTCCCACGCCTCGTGGTGGTGGCGGATGAGGCGGGCGCCGGCGCGGTATTCCGGCAGATGGGCCACCATGTCGGCGCCGACGACCGGGTGCCGGCGCATCTCGCGCCACTCGCACTCGTCGAGGCGGCCGGGCTTGAGCAGGATCGAGTCGGGCACCGCGATCTTGCCGATGTCGTGGATGAGCGCGGCCGAGCGGATCAGCTCGACCTCCGAGCCCGGCAGGCCCAGCCGCTCGGCCAGGCGCACCGCGTAGCGGCTCACGTTTTGCGAATGCTGGAACGTGTAGGGGTCGCGGTGGTCGACCAGCGCGGCCAGGTGCTCGATCGTCTCGCGCGTCTGGCGGCGCACCTGCTGACTCTGCTTAAACGAGAGGTAGATGATTGCGATCGACCCGGCCTGGACGAGCAGCGCCCAGGGGTAGTCCTCGGCGACCAGGGCGGTGACGATCGCCAGCATCGCCAGCCCGAGCTCCTCGCGCCAGCCCTCGGCCTGGCGCTCCCACCAGAGCGTCAGCGGGTTGCCACCCCGGTATATGATCACCGCCCCGGTGACCAGGCCCGAGGAGACCAGGTGGGCCGTCACCGCGGCCAGGACGACGCCGATGGCGGCGCCGAGCGAGTTCGGATTGAAGGTCGGGGCATTACCGGCGCAGAGGTGGTAGATCGCGCTCGCGCTCCCCAGGCTCAGCGCCGCCTGCGCCGCGTTGAAGAGCCAATTCCACCATGGCCGGCGTTGGACCGGCCGCGGCAGGATGGGTAAGCGCAGCGTGATGTTGCCAAGCAGCGTGGCGGCGAACGCCAGCGCGAGCGCGTGGGGGGGGCTGAGGAGAAAGGCCCCGGCCAGGAGCAAGCTGTTGGCGACATGCCGCTTCCAGTTCGGACCGACCTCGATCGGAAACTGGAGCGCTAGCACGCTCAGCAGCAGCAGCAGCAGCAACACGGGATTGACGGGCTGCGCGCCGCCGATCTCGATCAGGGACATCAGCAACCAGAGCGCGAGGGCGGCGGTCACCACCCCGGCTACGTAGAGCGCCATGCGCCTCGGCACGTTCGTCTCCTCTTCGCCGCCGAATGCCCGCCCCCGGGGCAGATTGTAGACTGAAACGCGTCGCCTGGCGCTACCGCGTCGCGGGTAGGAGGACCGAGGTCGGCCCCGAGGCACGGCCGGTGCCACCGCGCCCGTTGTACGGCACGCGCAGCGTCTCGGTGACCCACTGGCCGCTCGTAAACCCGCCCGCCTCGTAGTCGATGGTGCTGCTGGCGATGTAGTAGCCGCGGTAGGTCGTTCCGGCGCCGCGATCGGGTGCGATCATCTCGAAGCGCAGAGTGAACGAACTGCCCGAGGCGATCTCGCCCGTCTGGACGAAGTCGACGCGCTCGGGCGCCTCACCGGTGTAGCCAAGGACCTCCGCACGCACGTTCTGCGGTACGTAGACCCGGTAGCGGATCGGATTCTGCTCGGTGATCAGCGGCAAGGCCGAGCGCGGCACGAACGCGATGATGCGCACGATCTGACCGTCGAACGACAGGATCGGATCATTCGCGCAAAACTCGTCGCCCGCCAGGGCCACGTTGAGCGAACCAGGAGCCCCGGGCAATGCCAACAACGCCACCACTACGATCGCTACCGCGCGAGTAGCCACCGCCACCGCGCCCCGCAAACGACCTCGCTGCACGGACTCTACCCCCTGGCCGCTCACCGGCCGGTTACCCTGCCTACGCTGCCCGCAGCATAGCGCATCCCGCACCGTCTTGCGCCATCCCCGCGTCGCGAAATCCTATGGGAGCCGCAACATCGCCCGGCGCGGTGGTGGCAATCGGGGCAGGGCCACCTGCTGCCTCCGGGCGCGGGAGCGACGCGCCTGCCGGGACCGGTGAAAACCGGGCGGGCAGATCCTTCCTCGGCACTCAGGCTACCAAGGGTACTAGGCCCGGGCAATAGCCCAGAAGTACTATTGCCAGTGACCCATCCGGCTACTGGGGCGGCCGCGCCAGCTTGTGGCGCGACCCAGGCGGCCCGCGCCCGGCTCACTGGTCGGCTCAACGGTTCCCGACCGAGCGCACGCCGGGCACCGACCGCGCGATCGCCTCGGCGCGCGCGAGCGCGGCCGGGTCGGCCGCGGTGATCGTGACGTGGCCCAGATCGGAGTCGACCTCGGCCGCGATTGCCTCGAGGAGCAACTGCCGTTTGATCTCCACGACGATCGCCTCGTCGTGGTGGAGATCGTGGCGCGCGTGCCAGATGCCGGACACGGCCAGGGCGAGCTTGCGCGCCTGGAAGGCGCCCGCGGCGGTGCGGGCATAGCCGGTGAGCGTGGCGACGCCATGGGCCACACTCACCGCGATGGCGCCGTCGCGCGTCAGCGGATCGGCCGCCAGCGCCCGGCGCGCCTCGGCCTCGAGCGCCGCATCGTCAGCGATCACCGCCTCGAGGGGCAGCGGCGGGTCGACGGTCGGCTGGAGGAAGCCCTCGGCATTGCGCCGCCGCAGCGGGGGCTCGATCGCGCGGCCCCGCTCCCGGTCGAGCCATACCAGCCCGTCCCCGACGCGGCAGACCCACTCGGGCGGGATAAGCACGTAGCGCCGGGGTTGCCCCGCCAGCTCGACGACCAGGCGCGCCACCGCGCCGGTGCGCGGGCTCGTCACCACCGCATCGACCCGTCCGAGCGGCGCGTCCGGGCAGAGCACCGAGTCGTCGGTCGCGATCCGGCTCAGGTCGACCACGTCCGTCCTCGACCGCGGCGGCGCGCCGGCCGCGCGCGCAGGGGCGTCGTGCACCAATCCGCCGGCCCGGCGCCTGGCACGTCGGCGACTACCGCCCGGCGCCCATCGGGCCGGCGGCGCAGTAGCAGAACGGGGCCGGGCAGGCGGCCGCCTCGCCGGGGCAGATGTCGCTCACGAGCAGCCGCGCCACCACCTCGCGGTCGGCGTTGCCGCCCGAGATGACGCAGACGACCCTTTGGTTGCGCAGCCCGAGCCGGTCGAACATCAGCGCCGCCACCGCCACCGCGCCGGAGGGCTCGACCAGCAGCTTGGCCCGCAGCAGCAGGAACACCATCGCCTGGCGGATTTCGTCGTCGCTGACGAGGACGATCTCGTCGAGGTGGCGCTGGAAGAGGGCGAAGTTGAGGTCGCCGATCCGCTTCGTGCGCAGGCCGTCGGCGATCGTGTCGATCTGGTCCTCGGTGTAGATCGCGCCGCGCCGCAGCGACTCGAAGGCGTCGGCGCCACCCCGCGGCTCGACGCCCACCACGCGGGTGGCCGGGTTGAGCGATTTCACCGCCAGCGCCACCCCGGCGCAGAGGCCGCCGCCGCCGACCGGCACGAGCACGACGTCGGCGTCGGGCAGCTCGGCCATGATCTCGAGGCCGACCGTCCCCTGCCCGGCGACGATCATCGGGTCGTCGAAGGGCGGCACGACGGTGTAGCCGTGCTGGGCCTGGAGCTCGAGCGCGCGCTGCTGCCGCTGGAGCGAGTCGGTGCCGCAGAACTCGACCTGCGCGCCGTAGCCGCGCGTGGCGGCGGCCTTGGCCGGGATGGCGTCCTCGGGCATGACCACGACCGAGGTCACCCCGAGCAGGCTGGCGGCGCAGGCCGTGCCCTGGGCGTGGTTCCCCGACGAGTAGGTGATGACGCCGCGCGCCCGCTCGGCGTCGCTGAGCGTGGCGATCCGGTTGTAGGCGCCGCGGATCTTGAACGAGCCCGTGCGCTGGAGGCACTCGGGCTTGAAGTAGACCGCGTTACCCGTGGGCGCGCCGAGCGTGC
>JBHOQZ010000873.1:0-1998 GCA_042408635.1 Chloroflexota bacterium | reverse complement strand
CCTGCCCGCCGCAGGCGGACAGCAGCAGCGCGAGCAGCGCCGCGACCGCGGCGACTCGGGACGCCCGCAGAGCGCCGCGCGGACGGCCGCCGGCTGGCGCGGACGGAAGCAGGGACGGCGTGGCTTGCTGCACCTTCTCTCTCCCTCCTGGCGACAGCCCGAGCGGGCTGCGCCGGTCACCCGGGCGGATGGTAGACGCCAGCGCCCGCCGAGGGATCGCGGCGGGCGCTGGCGCGTCGTGGCGGGCGGCGCCGGCTGGATGTGACGGGGGGTGCCCGGGTTACGCCGCCCAGTGCGGCGCGGTCAGCCTGTCACCCACCACTCGTGGATGTTCCAGAGCGCGCCCGTGGTCCAGCCGGTGTGCGTCACGTTCTGCAGGCGCTTGTTCTTCGCCTGGAGCGCGTTGGGGTAGTAGAGGAAGACGACCGGCGCGTCCTCCTGCAGCTCGATCTGAACGGCGTCGTAGATCTCCTTGCGTGCCTCGAAGCGCGCTTCGAGGCGCCCGCGGTCGAGGAGGTCGTTCAGCTTCGGGTTGTCGCGTTTGCCGTAGTTGTAGAGGCCGCCGGCGCGGTACTGCGACGACACGTCCGGGTCGAAGCCGGGCGACCAGCCGACCAGCCGCATCTGATACTTGCCCGAGGTCGCCTCGGCCTGGAGGCTCGGGAAGTCCATCTTCTGGATGCGGACCTTGAAGCCGATCGCCTCGAGGTTCGCCTTGATGATGTCGGCCGAGCGCTCGCGCACGAGGTTGCCGGTCGGGACGCTGAGCTGGACCTCCTGGTTGAAGTCCCAGCCCGCCTCCTGCAGCAGCGCCCGCGCCTTCTGCGGGTCGTAGGGGATCTGCTGGAGGTTCTTGTTGTAGTACGGCAGGATCGAGGCGATCGGGCCGTTGGCGACGACGCCCTGCCCCTTGAGGAGCTGGTCGACGATGAGCTGGCGGTTGATCGCATAGACCAGCGCCTGGCGCACGCGCTTGTCGGCCAGCTTCGGCACCGTCTCGTTCGAGACGTTGATGTCCATGTACTGGTAGCCGGTACCCGGCACCGACACCGCGTCGATGTTCGGCAGCGCCTTGACGCGGTCCCAGTCGTCGATGCTGATGTCGCCGATGCCCGGGCCCGCGGTCATGTCGACCTCGCCCTTTTCGAGCTGGGCGACCGCGACCTGCGGCTGGACGATGCGGATGATCACCTTGTCGAGCTTCGGCCGGCCGAGGTAGTAGTCGGGGTTGCGCTCGAGCTCGACGAACTGCGCCGTCTCGTAGCGCACGAACTTGAAGGCGCCGGAGGTGACGTTCGGCCGCAGGAAGAACTCGTGGCCCGAGAGGTCGGCCGGGGCGACGTTCTCGAGCACGTGCTTGGGCAGCACGTAGATGTTCCAGCCGAAGCGATCGAGCACGTAGAGCTGATCGACCGGCTGCTTCATCGTGAGCTGGATCGTCTTGTCGTCCAACACCTTGATGCCCAGCTCGGCGTTGCCGTCGCGGCGGCCGTTCTCGTTGGTGCCGACCAGCGTCGAAATGTTGTTGCTACGGTTCGTCTCGACCTGCGGGTTGGCGATCGTGCGCAGCGTGAACTCGTAGTCCTGCGCCGTCACCGGGCGGCCGTCGGTCCACTTGGCGTTCTTGTTGATCGAGAAGGTGACCTGCCGGTTGTCCGCCGAGAACTCCCACCGCTCGGCCAGCTTCGGCACGTACTTCACGTTCGGGTCGACCGTGACGAGCGTGTCGAACATGATCGAGATCGGGTAGAAGCCGTAGCTCGAATCCGAGTTGATCGGCGAGAAGTTGTTCGGCGGGCTCCACATCGAGATCGTCACGACCCCGCCCTCGCGGGCGGCGGCGGAGCTGGTCGCGGCGGCCGGCGAGGCGGCTGACGAGGCCACCGCGGCGCCGGGGGAGGCGGCCGGGGAGGCGACCGCGACCGGGCTCGCCGCCGAGGGGTTGAGCGTCTGGGGTGGTGTCGTCGGGCTTGCCTGGGCCGCCGGTGACGATGCCGG
>JBHOQZ010000872.1:0-1754 GCA_042408635.1 Chloroflexota bacterium | reverse complement strand
GACGTCTTCGAGCCGCGCCGCGTTCGACATGAGATGGAACTGCTCGGGGTAGATGCGGATCGCGGCGTCGGCGCCCGCGCACCGGCCGATCAGCTCCTCGAGCTCGGCGTTGGTCAGCCCCGGCACCGCGATGATCACCTTGTCGACCTGGTGGAGCCGCACCGCCGACCCGATGCTCGCCAGCCCGCCCAGCACCGGCAGCCCCTCGAACTCGGTCTCGCCGGTCTCGCTCACGAAGCCCACGGGGTGGTAGCCGAGCGTCCGCGCCGAACGCAGCGCTGCCAGCACCCGGCGGCTCGTCTCGTTGGTGCCCGCGATCAGCACCGTCTCGCCACCCAGGCCGCGCGCCCGCAGCCAGCCATTGAGCAGGCGCAGCGACTGGTGCGCCGTGGCGACGAACACGACCCCCAGCAGCCAGGCCAGCGCCAGCACCAGGCGCGAGAAGTTGTAGTCGCTCCAGACGACCGCCCCGACCGCCGAGACGATGGCGGTGGCGACTGAGACCGCGACAAAGACCCGATAGAGCTCGTCCAGCCAGGAGGGCCGCCGCGGCCGGTAGAGCCCCTGCGCCGTGCAGACGAGCACGACGACGGCGCCCTGCAGCAGCGCGAGCGGCCAGTAGTCGCTCCAGGGCTGGTGCTGGTCGACGCGGAAGAGGTTGTCGTTGAAGCGCACGAGATGGGCGACCAGGAAGGCGAGCGGCACTGCCGCCAGATCGGCCCCGGCCGAGGCGAGCGAGAAGAAGAAGTCCGTGCGCCGCCGCCGGTGAACCAGGCTGCGCGACGGCGCCGCGGCGAGCGCGCGCACGTCCTACGCCGGGCTCTCGATCACGCCGGCCACCTCAGCTCGACCCCACCCGGCGCTCGCCGGGGCGGCGCAGCGCGGCCGCCAGGCGCGCCAGCCCCCAGCGCAGCCGCACGCCTGCCACCACGGCCAGGTTGACCGGCAGCGGCGTCCGGCGCCAGAGGTGCGTCCGGTGGAAGGTCAGCATGGCACGGTAGAACGCGGCGTTCGCCTTCTCGAAGGCGCGCCGGCTGCTCTCCCCCTTGTGGTGAAGCACGACCACGCGCGGGTAGTAGCACACGGCGTGCCCGGCCGCCTTGATCCGGTACGCCCAGTCGATGTCCTCGCCGTACATGAAATAGCGCTCGTCGAGCAGGCCGACCCGCGCGGCGACCTCCGCCCGCACGAGCATGCAGGCACCCGCCACCGCGTCGACCTCGGTCTCGACGTCCGGGTCGAGGTAGGTCAGGTTGTAGCGCCCGAAGCGCCGGCTCGCCGGGAAGAGGCGGGCCAGGCGCAGCGTGTGGTAGAGGGCGACCGTCGGCGTGGGGAAGCCGCGCCGGCAGGCGAGGTCGAGCCGGCCGTCGGCCCGCACCAGCTTCGGGCCGACCACGCCCACCCACGGCCGCGCCTCAGCGTAGGCGACCAGCCGGTGCAGCGCGTCGGGCGGCACGACCGTGTCGGGGTTGAGCAGCAGCAGGTAGCGGCCGCGGGCCGGGCGCAGGCCGAGGTTGTTGCCCCAGGCGTAGCCGCCGTTGCGCGGCGCCTCGATCACGGTCGCCTCGGGGCAGGCGGCGCGGGCGGCCGCCGCGCTGCCGTCGGTCGAGCGGTTGTCGACCACGATCACCTCGTAGCTCAGGTTGCCGACGCTGGCCCGCAGCGACCGGAGACAGGCGACGAGGAGGTCGCGCACCTGGTAGCTCAGGACGACGACCGAGACGTCGGGCCGCTCGACCGATCCGGCGGGCAGT
>JBHOQZ010000096.1:0-4585 GCA_042408635.1 Chloroflexota bacterium | reverse complement strand
CCATCCACACCCGCGCTGGGTGCGGGGCGTCACCGCGCCGGCCGGTGGTGGAGCCCGGTGTCGCCGGGCCGCCCGCGAACGGACCACGGGCGACGGATTCGCTTGCCCAGGTAATGGTTGTCCTCCGCGAAGAAGCCGCGCCATTCTACCATCCGCTCCCTCCCGTGGACCGGGGCCACTTTGGTCCGGTTTGCGGCACCTCGGTACCGGGTGGTTCGCCAGACGCGCGGCGGCCGGAGGCGGGGCGCGTTGTCCGGCCCCGGCGGGGTTGCTATAATCTCGCCGCGTCGGCGGACCGCCACCGACGTCCAGGGGCACACCCGCGGCGTACGTGGGCGAGGCCACCGCGAAGCCCCCGTGCCAGCCGACGGCTGAGCAACCGGCAGGTGGGGTGCGTGACCGTCGAATCCGCCCTGAACCCGGCGGCGGGCGCCGAGGCGACCCGCGCGCACGCGGCGGCCCAGCCGGCCGCGCTGAGCCGGATCGCCGCGCTCGTCCTCCTCGTCGCCGCACTCGGTGGGTACCTCTGGCTGGCCGTGCGGTACGTGGAAGGCGTGCCCGCCTGGGAGGCGCCCGACGAAACTGGCCACTTCGCCTACGTGCGCTACCTCGTCGTCGAGCACGCCCTGCCCAACCGCACGGTCGGCGGCGGCAACGAGTTCCACCAGCCGCCGCTCGCCTACCTCGCCGGCGCCCTCCTCGTCGCTGACCTCAACACCGAGCTGTTCGAGCGGATCAAGCCGAACCCGGCGTTCATCTGGAGCCGCCGCGGCGATGCCCCCAACGCGGTCCTCCATACCCGCGACGAGGCGCCGCCCTACCCGCCGCTCTACGAGGCGCTGCACCGCCTGCGGCTGCTGTCCGTCCTGTTCGGCGCCGGCTGCGTCCTCGCCACCTTCGCCACCGCGCGCGTGGTGTTCCCGCGGCGCCCGCTGCTCGCCGCGATCGCGGCGCTGTTCGTCGCCTACCTGCCGCAGTTCGTCTTCGCCACCGCCGTGGTGAACAACGATGCGCTCGCCTTCCTCCTCTGCGCGCTGGCGACGCTGTCGCTCGCGCGGATCGTGACCGGGCGCGATACCTCGCTCGGCGAGCACCTGCGGCTTGGGCTCTGGCTGGGGCTGGGGCTGCTGACCAAGGTCAACGTCTTCGCCGTCGCCGGGGTGGCCGCGGCAGCGGTCCTCTGGTGCGCCTGGCGCGCGCCGGATCGGCCGGCCGCGCTCGGGCGGGCGGCGTGGGCGGGCGCCGTCGCCGCACTCGTGGGCGGCGGCTGGTACCTGCGCAATCTGCTCATCTACCGGGGCCTGTTCGCCAACCAGACCTACGTCGACGACCAGACGCTGCCGCAGATCGCCGCCTACGGATTCGGTCCGTCGGTGGTGGTCGAGCAGTTCTTGCGGCCGCTCTTCGAGTCGTCGTTCGCCCAGTTCGGCTGGATGACGCTCAAGGCCGAGCCCGGCTACTACGCCGGTTGGGGCGCGCTCCTGGCCGCGTCTGCGGTCGGCGTCGCGCTCTGGCCCCTGCGCCCGGACGCCGGCGAGACAGCGGCCGCTGGGGAGCGGGCGGCCGCGCGCCGGGCGGTCGTCGTGCTCGGCCTGCTCCTGCTGGCGCCGATCGCGCTCATCCTGCTGCGTTGGATCACTACAATTGGTAACCACTACCCGCAGGGACGCTACCTGTTCCTCGCGCTGCCGGCCGCCGCCGTGCTGGTGGCCACCGGACTCGACACGGTGACGCTGCGGCGCGCGCCGCTGCTGGTGGCGTTGCTGCTCGGCGCCGGGCTCTTCGCCGCCAGCACCAACTTGCTCGGCGTCTACGCCGATCCGCGCTACCGGCCGCTCGACCTCTGGCTGGAGCCACCGGCGGCCATCGAGCGCCCCGTCGGCCAGGTGCTCGGCGATCAGCTCCATCTGCTGGGCTACGACCTCGACCGGCCCGAGGTTCCGGCGGGCGGGCGCGTCACGCTGCGGCTCTACTGGCAGGCGCTGGCCTCCCCGCCGACCGACTACCACGTCTTCGTTCACCTGGCGCTGCCGAGCGACGAGCCGGTCGCCCAGCACGACGCGGTGCCGGGCCCGACGGGCTACCCGCCGGTGCGCTGGCTCCCCGGCGACGTGCTGCTCGACGCGCACCCACTCGAGCTGCCCACCGATCTGCCGCCTGGGCGCTATCGCCTGCTGGTCGGCGCCTACCGGTTTCCCGAATTGGTCCGCCTGCCGGCCACAGCGCCGGCCGACGGGCGCGACTACCTGGAGATCGATGCCCTCACAATCACGCCGCGATAGGAGGCAGGCGCATGGTGACGCAAACGCGCTCGAGCTCGACCCCCCACCCGGCGGCACCTGACTGGGCGAGCGTGCGCGACGAGGTCACCCGCCTGCTCCAGGGTCTGCTGCGCCACAACACCGTCAACCCGCCCGGCAACGAGCTCGCCTGCGCCCGCTACCTGGCGGCGTTCCTCGGTGAGCACGGAGTCGACGCAACGATCCTCGAGGCCTCGCCGGGCCGGGCCAATCTGGTCGCGCGCGTGCAGGGCGCCGGACACGGCCGGCCGCTGCTGCTCTTCTCCCACTTCGACACCGTCCCGGTCGAGCGCGAGCGCTGGACCCAGGATCCGTTTGCGGGCTCCCTCGTCGACGGCTACATCTACGGCCGCGGCGCGGTCGACATGAAGCAGATGATCGCCATGTCGGCGCTAACGCTGGTCCTCCTGAAGCGCCACGGCATCGTGCCGCCCCGCGACGTGATCATGGGTGTGGTGGCGGACGAGGAGGTTGGCGGCGAGCACGGCGCCGACTGGCTTGTGACGAACCATCCCGACCTGATCCGCGCCGAGTACGCGCTCAACGAGGTCGGCGGCTTCACGATCCACATCGCGGGCCGCAAGCTCTACCCGATCGAGGTCGCCGAGAAGGGCGGCTGCCGCGTCCTGCTGCGCGCCGAGGGCGAGCCGGGCCATGCCTCGGTGCCCAATCCTGATAGCGCCCCCGCCAAGCTTGGCCGCGCCGTCTACCGCCTCGCCACCACGCCGCTGCCGCAGCACAACACGCCGGCCGCCGTCGCCTTTCTGCGCACGTTCGCCCGCGCGCTGCCATTCCCCGCCTCGCTGGCAGTGCGCGCGCTACTCAACCGGCGCGTCTCGCCGCTCGCCCTGGCCGCGGTCGGCGGCTCGCCGGCGGTGGCCAGGGCGATCAGCGCCAGCCTGCGCAACACCGCCACGCCCACGATCCTCCAGGCGGCCGTGAAGAGCAATGTGATCCCGAGCGTGGCGATGGCCGAGGTGGACGGGCGCGTGCTGCCGGGGATGACGCACGAGCGGTTCCGGCGCGAGGTGCAGGACGCCGCCGGTCCGGGCGTCACGGTCGAGACGAGCGACTTCTTCCCGGGCATCGCCTGGGAGATCGACACACCGCTCTTCCGCCGACTCGGCGAGACGCTGCGACGGCTCGACCCGGCGGCGGTGCCGGTGCCATGGCTCAACCCGGCGATCACCGACAGCCGCTTCCTGGCCCGGCTCGGCATCACCTGCTACGGCTTCGTACCCACCCCGCTCCAGCCCGGCGAGAGCTTCGCCTCGCTCTTCCACGGCCACGACGAGCGCATCTCGGTCGACGCCCTCCTCTTCGGGACCCGCGCCATCTTCGACGTCGCCTCAGGGTTCTGACGGACCCGCCGAGCGCACCGCGCTCGTGCGCTATACTCGCCTCAGCGACGTATCGGGGAGGACTCGGGTCGTGGATCCCGCCGTCAAACGCGCGGTGCTGCGCGCGTTCAGCTATGGCCTCTACGCCGTTGGTGTTTGCGCCGGCGGCCGGATCAACCTCTTCACCGCCAACTGGCTGACGCAGGTCGCCTTCGAGCCCCCGCTGCTGGCGCTCTCGGTCGAGAGCGACGCCTACTCGCTCGAGCTCATCCGCGAGGGCGGCGTGTTCGCGGTCTCGGTGCTGCGGGCCGACCAGCGCGAGGTCGCGGCCACGCTGCGCCACGCCTACCGCCGCCAGCCGGACAAGGTGCACGCCTTCCCGCACCGGCCGGCGCCCTCGGGCTGCCCGGTGCTGGACGACTGCCTGGGCTGGGTCGATTGCCGGGTCGTCGGCTCGCTGCCCGCCGGTGACCATGCGCTCTTCCTGGCCGAGGTGACCGACGCCGGCCTGCCCGAAGGTGCGGCCGACGCGGCGGCCGAGCCGCTCCTGATGCGCGCTGCCGGCTTCCGCTACGCCGGCTGAGGCTGCCCAGGGCCAGCCTGCGCCGCTGAAACGAGACGGCGGGCGACCTGCCAGCGTGGAGGTCGCCCGCCCCTCTTGTGGGCCGCGCCGAAGCGCGCGGCGTCGGGGGGTGAGGCCTACGGGTCGCGGCGCCGGGCCAGGCTCAGGCCGGCAAGCAGCGAGAGCAGGCCGAGCGACCCGAGCAGGAGGAGCGTCGTCGGCGCCTCGCCGGAGCGCGGCATGTTCGCGGGCATCTGCGCCGTGGGCGGTCGAGGCTGGCCGGGCTGCATCGCCATCCCCGGCATGGCCGGCTGGGCCGGCCCCGCGGCGGCCGTAGGCGCGGCCGGTGGGGCCGGTGCGGCCGGCGCGGCGGCCTGGCCGCC
>JBHOQZ010000868.1:0-10500 GCA_042408635.1 Chloroflexota bacterium | reverse complement strand
GCTGCCCGGTCGAACCAGCCGCTCAGGGGGCGGGCTGGAAGGCGCGGCTCGGGATAAGCTGGCGCTGGCCGCCCGGTCGTGTCCAGCCGAGTTGCAGCGCGCCGACGCCGCCGGCGTTGAAATAGTCGACCTGGAGCGCGTACCAAGCGCCCGCGCTCAGTTCCACCCGCCCCTGCCGCTCCCCGGCCACCGGTCGCCACTCGTCGATCACCGGCATGCCCCCCAGCGTCAGGCGCACCCCGTCGTCGCTGAGCAGGTGTAGAGCGTGTAGATGCCGCTCTCGGGCGCGCGCAGGTAGCCCGTGAACCGCGCCGCGAACTGACCGGGTGGGACCGCCGGGTCGGGGGCGCCGTACCCCCAGTTGAAGTCGAGGCGGTTGACCAGCGTCGCGGCCCGCAACTGCGTCTGCGCTAAATCGGCGTAGAAGCGGGCGAGGAGCCCCGAGCCGTCGAGCGGCGGTTGGGCCGGGCTCGGGTGGGGCGCGGGCGGTGTGCCGGTGGCGGTGGGGGTGGCCGCCGCGGGCGTCGGGGTGCGGGTGGCGGTGGGGCTGGGGGTGACCGCCACGCCGGTGCCCGTGGGCGACGCGGTCGCGGTGGCCGTGGCCGTGCCGGCCAGAGGCGTCGCCGTGGCGGTGCCGGTCGCGGTCGCGGTCGCCGTGGTCAGCGGCTGCCAGAGGCAGCCCACCGCGCCCGCCTGGGCCGTCGCCTGGACTGCGAGCAAGGCGGCGCCGTAGCGGGCATCGGTCCGCACCGCCACGCCCAGCCCTTCGCGGATCAGCGTCTCGTCGATCGAGCGGCCATCGGCGGTGTAGGCGTAGTACAGCCGCAACCCCAGCGGATCGAGGGGGTAGAGCGGATCCTCCTCCAGTTGCACGAGGGTGCCGGCCAGTTCGCTGTTGCGGGCGAGCGCCTCCGGTCCGCAGCGCGCGGCTAGGCTGGGCGTGTCCACGCCGAGGTAGCCGACGGCCGTGCGGCGCCCGTCGATCGAGGTGTCCAGCGCGTCACCCTCGACTGCCCGCGTGACCTGGGCCAGGATTCGCGGCGGCGTCTGGCTGCCGACCGGGCGCGGCTCGCCCGCGACCACGCCGACCGCCACCACCAGCAGCAGGGCCGCTCCGACCGCTCCTGCGCGCAGTCCCGGCCACGCCCGCCGCCCGGGTGTCCCCCGCCACCACCGTAGCCGCCCCTCATGCGTCATTCCCGCTCCGCCCCCTTCATCGGGTCGCAGTATTCACCGTCGCCGGGCAGCCAGCGTCGGCGGCATGGCTCGCCCGACGACGAAGTGGTCAAGAGTATCGGCTACTCCCGGCACACGATTGCCGCGAGAATGTGCAGCTTCTGCTTGCTTGACGCGATCTTGACATGTATTTAGACTCCTGTCTATCAAGTGCACAAAGAACGGCGTGCTCGACTGCATGCATGGGCGGTACCGGCCGTCGCCGTCGACCCGCCCGGCGCGGGGCGCGGGCGACGGCCTGGCGGTGTGTCTGTTTGTAACAGTGCGGCGTTCTTGACCGTTTTATAGGCTGGAGATGAATGAGCCGGGACGGCACTCTCGCCAAGACGACCAGGCGCCAGGCCGTGGCAGAGCGTCCGGACCCGGCCGGGAAGTAGCTGGCATCACGAGGGGGGCCGCTGCAGGTAAGAGGACTTATGAGTGTGGCGAGAGGGTTGCAGCAACCTGCTAGGGCGACGCGGCCGATCCGTGTCCTACTGGTTGAGGATCACCACGTCGTGCGCACCGGCCTCCGGTTGATCCTGGAGCGCGATCAGCGGTTCGTCGTGGTGGGGGAGGCCGCCGCGGCCGAACCGGCGGCCGCGCTCGTGCCGCTCCGTCGCCCGGATGTCGTGGTGCTCGATCTGAGCCTGCCCGACCGCTCCGGGGTGACGCTGATTTCGGAGCTGCGCGAGCTGCCGGAGCCGCCGCGCGTGCTCGTGCTGAGCAACTACGACGACGACGAGCTGGTCGAGCACGCGCTTGGCGAGGGGGCCGCTGGCTACCTGCTCAAGGGCGCCTCGATCGAGGAGTTCACCGGCGCGATCTGGCACGTGGCCGCCGGGCGGGCCGCGCTCTCTCCGTCCGTGGCCGGCAAGGTGCTGGCAGGCTACCGCGGCGCGCGGGAGCCCGCGCCGCACGAGAGCCTCAGCCCGCGCGAGCGCGCCGTCTTCGACCTCCTCGCCTGCGGCCTCTCGAACCAGGAGATTGCAGAGCGGCTCCACATCAGCCACCGCACGGCCGGCAACCACGTCACCGCGATCTTCCAGAAGCTCAATCTCAACCGCCGCGCCGAGGCCGTGCTCTACGCCGCCCGGCACGGCCTGACCCCGCCGGCCGCTGACGGCGCGCCCGCTGCTCGCGCCCACCGCCGCCTCCCCGCGGCCGTGGCGACCCGCCCGGTCGGCACCCCGCCCGCGCTCCCGCACCTGCCGCGGGTGGCCCGCGGCCAGCGCCGCATGGACGATACCCTCTCGCGCAGCGCCTGAGCTGCCGAACAGCCGCCGTGGCGGTCGCGGGTCCCCGCCCGTGGTCTGGCGGTGGCCCCGGCGGTAGCAGGGGTGGTGCCTGCCGGGCGGAACCGTTCGGCGGGCACGGCTCGCGCCCGAGGTAGTCTCCGCGGTCCGCCCTAGAACCTTGCCTTGAGCGCCTCGAGGACCGGTTCGAGCTCGCGCGCGTCCTCGCTCTCGAGGAGTGTGCGGTAGGCCGCCGGCTCGTCGAGCTCGTCGACCACGAACGGGTCGCCCGAGAAGTCGTCGAGCTCGCACAGCTCGACGATGCCGGGCCGCGCCGCCTGCACCCGCACCCCCCGGCGCTCGTCGAGCTCGTGATACCGCATGCTGGGCGCCATGGTGCCCCTCCTCGACGCCTGCCGATCGCGGCGTCTCCGTCGTGTCGTTCAGTCCCGCTATCTTACCCGCCGGGTGCGCCGGCGGCGGCCGGTGCGCATCACCTCCGCTCGGGGGCTCCCTCCGTCCGGGGAGCCCGGACGGGGGCGGGGCGCGGCGGTTGCCGACCCGGCGCGGTGGGATGGCGGTGACGACGGGGCAGGAGCGGCGCGGCCGCGCGGGAGAGGAGGCCATGACTGATGGACGGCCTGCGTGTGTACGTGGGGACCACCGACGGAGGCTTTCGCCTGGCGGCAGATGGCAGGGCGGTCGAGCCGCTGGGCGTGCGCGGCGAGCGCGTCTGGGCGCTGGCGGCCTGGGCGGCGCCCGCCGGGGACGTCGTGCTGGCCGGCACCTACGGCGCCGGCATCTACCGCTCGGCCGACGGCGGCGCGAGCTGGGCACCGGCCAGCCAGGGGCTGACCGCACCCTTCCTGCGCTCGCTCCAGCCCGATCCGCTCCGCGCCGGCGTCGTCCATGCCGGCGCGGAGCCGGGCCGCCTCTTCCGCTCGGACGATGACGGGCAGACCTGGCGCGAGGTCACCTCCTTCACCGATGTGCCCGGCAGCGCCGACTGGTTCCTGCCCTACTCGCCGCGCGCCGGCGCGGTGCGCAACGTCCTGCTGCCCGCCGACCGGCCCGACACGCTGGCTGCCTCGGTCGAGGTCGGCGGCGCGCTGCTCTCGGACGACGGCGGCGCCCGCTGGCGCTACATCATCGGCCCGAACGAGGACGTCCACTTCATCACCGCCGACCCGGCGATCCCCGGGCGCCTCTACGCGGCCATGGGCTACGCGGGGCTGAGCACCGGCGGCGTGCTGCGCTCCGACGACGGTGGCCGGAGCTGGCGGCGCATCATCGAGGGCTACACCCGGGCGATCGTCGCGCCGCCGGGTCAGGCCAACGCCTTGCTCGCCTCGCCGGGGCCGCACGTGGGCCGCGAGGCGCAGATCAAGCTCACGCGCGACGGCGGCGAGACCTGGCTCGACGCCACGACCGGCATCACGACGCCGATGCCCGACATGGTCGAGGTGTTCCACGCCGACCCGACCGGCCGCATCTCTGGGGCGTTTGCGCGGGCGGACGCCTCCTCCACGCCGACCCCGCCGACTGGCACTGGCGCTCGCTACCCGCCTTCGAGGGGGAGCTGCAAACCCAATCGGTCGCCTTCGCCCGGTAGGGCTGCGCTCGCGCTCCAGCCGGGCGACCGGGCGGGATATTGACAAACATCGATGCGATGCCGTATCCTCGACCTATGCCAACCGACACCTCGATCAAACGGGTCCGGGAGATCGCCCGCCCGTGCTGTCCCGCCAACGCTCGGCCGTCCCTCTCCGAGGCACGGGCCGCCGAGCAGGCGGCTCTCTTTAAGGCGCTGGCCGATTCGACGCGCCTGCAGATGCTCAGCCTCCTCGCCAACGCCCGCGAGGAGGTGTGTGTTTGCCACGTCCAGGAGCACTTCGCCCTGGGCCAGCCGACCATCTCGCACCACCTGAAGATCCTGCGCGAGGCCGGCCTGATCCGCTGCGTCAAGCGCGGCATCTGGGTCCATTGCTCGCTCGCCCCGGCGGGGCTCGCGGCCGCGCGGGCCGCGCTGGCCGCCTTCGACGTCGACGCGGCTCGGTAGCCCCGGGCTTCTTTTTTGGCTGGATGCATCGACGTTCTTCGATGCGCTGAGAGGAGACGACCGTGACCAGCACGAACCCCGAGACGATCCGCCAGGCCGTCGAGGCCAAGTACGCGGGGATTGCCCGCCGGGTGAGCGAGGAGGCCGGCAGCGGGTGCGGCGGCACGGCCTCGACCGCCGCGACCTGCTGTGGAACGAGCACCGCGAGCTGCGGCGGCGCCGGCACCGACCCGGTGACGTCGGGCCTCTACGCTGCCGTCGAGCAGGCCGCGTTGCCCGAGGCGGCGGTCCTGACGTCGCTTGGCTGCGGCAACCCGACCGCGCTCGCCCAGCTCGAGCCGGGCGAGATCGTCCTCGACCTCGGCTCCGGCGGCGGGATCGACGTCCTGCTCGCGGCGAAGCGGGTCGGGCCGACCGGCTTCGCCTACGGCCTTGACATGACTGACGAGATGCTCGCGCTGGCCCGGCGCAACCAGGCGGAGGCCGGGGTGACCAACGTGGAGTTCCTCAAGGGCCACATCGAGGCGATCCCCCTGCCGGACAACACGGTCGACGTGGTCATCTCCAACTGCGTCATCAACCTCTCGGCCGACAAGGACGCGGTGCTGCGCGAGGCGTTCCGGGTGCTGAAGCCGGGCGGCCGCTTCGCCGTCTCCGACGTCGTGGCGCTCAAGGCCGTGCCCCCTCGCTTCCGGGAGGTGATGGAGGCATGGGTCGGCTGCCTGGCCGGGGCGCTGGAGGCACGCGAGTACCGGCAGAAGCTCGAGGCGGCCGGGTTCACCGACGTGGGCGTCGAGGTGACGCGCCACTACCGCCTGGCCGACTTCGCCGACGACACGGCCGGCGTCGCCCGGCTGCGCGAGGTGCTCACGGCTGACGAACTGGCCGAGGCCGACGGGGCGCTCGTCTCCGCCTTCGTGCGCGCCCGCAAGCCGCAAGCGTGACCCTGTCGCATCGGCTCACCGGCGAGCTCGTCGGGACCTACTTGCTGGTGCTCTTCGGCACCGGCGCGGTAGCGTCGGCTGTCCTGACCGGCGCCCTCGCCGGGCTCTGGCAGGTGGCGGTGGTCTGGGGGTTTGGGGTGACGCTCGCGATCTCTGTCTCAGCGGGACTCTCCGGCGCCCATTTGAACCCTGCCGTCACCCTGGCATTCGGCTGGCGCCGCCCCCAAGACTTCCCGGCGCGGCTGGTGCTGCCCTACTGGGGCGCCCAACTCGCCGGCGCGGTCCTGGCCGGACTGACCGTGTTGACGGTGTTTGGCTCGGCGCTCGACCGCTTCGAGGAGGCGCAGGCGATCGTGCGGGGAGCTCCCGGCAGCGAACGCTCGGCGATGGTCTTATGCGAGTACTTCCCCCACCCGGCCGTCTTCGGCACGGATGCCGGCGCCCGGGCGCGGATCTCCCCGGGTGGTGCGACGGCCATCGAGGGCTTCGGGACTGGGCTCCTGGTGCTCGTGATCTTCGCCGTGACCGACCGGCGCAACCCGGCACGACCGCCTGCCGGGCTGGCGCCGTTCTTCATCGGCTTCACGGTCGCCGTGCTCATCAGCCTGTTCGCCCCCCTGACCCAGGCAGGCTGGAACCCTGCCCGGGACTTCGGCCCGCGGCTGGTCGCGGCTCTGGCCGGTTGGGGAGCGGTGGCGATCCCCGGTTCTGACGGCGGGTTCTGGGCCTATATCGTCGGCCCGCTTCTCGGCGGCCCTCTTGGTGCGTGGTTCTACGACGTAGCCATCGCCCGTGGCCTCGGAGCAACCGTCCCCGTGGGCGACGAGACCTCTTAGGAGCCAAGACCGATGACCGCGCTGGTGCTGTTCGTCTGCGTCCACAACGCCGGCCGCTCGCAGATGGCCGAGGCGTTCTTCAACCAGATCGCCCGGGAGCGCGGCCTCGACGCCGTGGCACAGTCGGCGGGGACAGAGCCAGGCAACCGAGTGCACCCCGAGGTGGTGGCGGTGATGCGCGAGGTGGGCCTCGATCTCTCGACCAAGCAACCGAAGCTGCTGACCAACGAGCTGGCCCAAGGCGCCGACCGCATCATCACGCTAGGGTGCGCGGTGGACGAGGGCACGTGCCCCGCAGTCTTCATCACGGGCGTTGAGGACTGGGGTCTGCCCGACCCGAAGGGGCAGCCGATCGAGACCGTGCGCGCCATCCGCGACGACATACGCAGGCGCGTGGCGACGCTGGTCGCCTCGCTAGAAACCCTGCAGTCCCGCCGTGCCTGATCGCCTCGAGAGAGCCCCTAGGCGGCTGTCTCCTGGACCGTCCGGCGCGCGAAACACGCGCGCCGGACGGTCCAGCTTTCGACATAACGTATTAGCTTGTTGATCTGATCCCGCCTCTCATCGAGTTGCCACCGCTGCTCCGCAGTGAGCCTACTCGCCGCCCTGCTCGACGATGCGCTTGACCGGCCAGGGCCGCGGGAAGTCGTGGCCGGCGCGCAGCTCGAGCAGCACCGGCCCGTCGGCCGCGAGCGCCGCGTCCCAGGCCGCGTCGAGCTGGTCGGGTGTGTCGACCCGGATGCCGCGCGCCCCGAACGCCTCGGCGTAGCGCACGAAATCGACCCGGCCGATCTCGGTGGCGTAGGCGCGCCCATACTGCATCGTCATCGCGTTCTGGATCATGCCGATCTGCCCGTCGGCGTGGACCGCCAGCACGACCGGCAGCCCCAGTTCGCAGATCGTGACGAAGTCGCTCGACCCCATGAGGAACGAGGTGTCGCCGACCAGGCCGACGACCCGCTTCTCGGGCCGCAGCAGTCCCGCCGCCAGCACGCCGGGGATGGCGTAGCCCATGGCGCCCCAGGAGCCCGACTGAAGGTGCGACTCGGGGTTGAAGGTGGGCAGTTGCAGCGGCGCCCAGAGCTTCACGTTGCTCACGTCGCTCACCACGAGCGTGTCGGGCGTCATGCGCCGCGCCAGCGCGTCGATCGCCTGGCCGATGTGCCAGGGCCGGGCCGCCCGGTAGCGCGCCAGTTCAAGTTCGAGCCCGCGCGCCAGTCGCCGCCGCGCCTCGGCACAGAGCTCGCGCGTCGCGCCGTCTGCGGGCCGTTGCCGGCAGGTGTCGGCGAGTGCTGCGACCAGTCGGCCGAGCCCCGTCACGGTCGCGGTCTCGTAGGCCGGTGCGCCGGTGGCGGCCGACGCGGCGTCGTCGGCCACGTTGAGGAGCGCCAGCCGCTCCGGGCCGGGCGAGGCCAGCAGACCGTCGGCCAGCTCGGTGCCGCGGCGCACACCCACGCCGATGACCAGGTCGGCCGACTCGACCAGCGCGTGCACGGTCGGGTGGCTGCGCGCCTCGCCGTTCCACCAGAGGCCGACCGAGAGGGGGTGCACCGTGGGCACTGCGCCGTGGCCGTCCCAGGTGTGGGCCATCGGCGCCTCGATCCGCTCGGCCAGCCGCACCGTGGCCGCGCTCACCTCCGGCCACATCGCCCCCTTGCCCGCCACGACGACGACGCGCCGCGCATGGTCGATCCGCTCGGCCAGCGCCGCCACGGCCTCGGCGTCGGGGGCGGCGTCCGCCGGCGCACCGTTCGGCTCGGCCACGAGCGGTTCGGCGTTCAGGTCGACCGGCGCCTGCTGCCAGGCGGAGAAGGCGATCTCGACGTGGACCGGGCCGGGTCGGCCGCTCGTGGCGAGGTGGAAGGCGCGGCGCAGCGCCGCCGGGATTTCGCGCGCCGACTCGACCCGCGTCGACCACTTCGTGACCGGCTCGAAGGCGCGGTCGACGAAGTCGACCCGGTCGACGCCGTGGAACGCCTCCTTGGCGGCGCCGTGGGCCACCCCGCCCGAGATATGCACCAGCGGCGCGCCGGCTGCCAGTGCGCCAGCTACGCCTGCGATCGAGTTGAGCGCACCCGGACCGGCCGTGACGATCACCACGCCCGGCCGGCCGGTCAGGCGGCCGTACATCTCGGCCGCGATGGCGGCCGTGTTCTCGTGCTTGACGGTGATAGGGCGGATCGTGGGCGCGTCGGCCAGGGCGTTGAAGAGTGGCACGACGTGGTCGCCGTCGAGCCCGAAGAACATGTCGACGCCGTGGGCCAGGAGGCTCGCCACCACCGCCTCCGGGGGGCTGACGCGCCCGGTTCGGGCGGTGGTCTGGCGCGTGATCGTCATCGGCTCGGCTCCTCTCAGCGCGGCTGGGGCGCGGCCTCAGCCGCGTCCACCACGCGCCGACATTTCTGGATCTTGTTCGGGGCGGGCACCTCGCCGACGTAGAGATCGCCGCGCGAGTCGGCCCAGATCGCGTGGGGCGCGTGCGTGAACTGGTCGTCCGCGGGGCCCTGGCCGCCCCAGCCACTCACGATCGCGTTGTCGAGGGTGCGGATCGTCACGCGCGAGCCGGCCTCGGCGCAGAAGAGCAGATCCCCGATCGGGCGGATTTGCTGCGGCGCCGCGAAGTCGGTCCACTCGCCGAGGTAATCGCCGCCCCGGTCGAAGAGCTGGACGCGGTTGTTCGGCCGGTCGCACACCAGCAGCCGATCGCGCGGATCGAGGCAGATGTCGTGCGGCAGCCCGAACTGACCCGGGCCGGTTCCGGTTTCGCCCCAGGAGCGGATCAGCCGGTCCCCGGCGTCGAAGCGGTGGACCCGGTTCTGGCCGTAGCCGTCGGAGACGTAGAGCTCGCCGTCGGGCGCGAGGACCGCATAGGTCGGCTGGTTGAACGGGGCGCCTGGCGGGCCCGGCTGCCCCGCCGTCCCAATGGCGTTCAGCAGCTCGCCCTCGGCTGTGCAACAGAGCACCTGGTGGAGCCCGGTGTCGGTGAGGTAGAGCCGGTCGTCGGGCCCGATCCAGATGCCGTGCGGGCTGCGGAAGAGCGACTCGCCCCAGCGTGTCAGCAGCCGCCCCTCGGGATCGAAGACGAGCACCTCGGCCGTGGGCGTGCGCTGGAACACATAGACGCGGTCGCGCGAATCGACCGCGACGCCGCTGACCAGCCCGAACTCGGGCACGCCGCCCGGCCCGCGTCCCCAGCCCTTGTCGATCGCGTAGCGAAACCGGCCCTGCCCGACGATCGTCGCGGTCGTTTCCACCCTGAGCCACCTTCCCCGCCCGTCGGTCGCGCCGTACCGCGGACTCGGCCCCGGCGCCCCGCCAACCCGCCAAATCCGCTGCCAAGGGCCGCACCCGCAGCGCGTCCGGGGCGGGTGCGGGCGGCGTCGACACCGACATGATGGGGAGGCAAGCGGTGGCAAGCAACTCAAACACGACGGCCGCGCGGCGGTTCCACGCGGCGACGAGCTACGTCCCCGGGCCGGCCAATGCCGAGGGCCACCGACCCGGACTGATGGGCATGCCGCCGCACCTCGGCTCGGCGCTGGGCGAGCAGGATCCCGCGCTCGAGCCCCTGCCCTACAAGATCTACACGACCTTCGACCCGATCCCGCTGCCGGCCGCGCCGCCCGAGGCCCCCATGCCGGCCCTGGCGGCAATGGCCGCGCGGGCGATCTGGCTGTGGACGAGACGGTACCGGACCTGGCCGCCGTGGCGCGCCTCTGCCTGCTCTCCAACGGCCACCTCAAGACCGGGCGCAACAGCCCCGGCGGTCGCGAGATCAAGTTCCGGGCGGCCGGCGCCACCGGCGCCCGCTACCACCTCGAGCTCTACCTCGTCTGCGCCGATCTGCCGGACCTGCCGGCCGGCGTCTACCACTACGCCGCCCACGACCACTCGCTCCGCCGCCTGCGGGCCGGCGACTACCGCGCCGCCCTGGTCGCCTCGACCAGGGCCGAGCCGGCGGTGGCGAGCGCGCCGCTGACGTTCGTCTGAACCAGCACCTTCTGGCGCAAAGCCGGGCGCTACCAGGAGCGCGCCTACCGCCACGCCTACTGGGACGCCGGCACGACGTTCGCCAATCTGCTGCCGCTGGCCGCCAGCGCCCGGCTGCCCGCGCGGGTCGTCATAGGCTGCGCCGACGCCGCCGTCAACGCGCTGATCGACGTCGACGGCCGGCGCGAGGCGGTGGTCGCGCTGCTCGTGGTCGGCCGCAC
>JBHOQZ010000858.1:0-2439 GCA_042408635.1 Chloroflexota bacterium | reverse complement strand
GCTGCCGATCCGGCAGGCGCCGGCACGCCGCCGGCGCGTTCGGCCGCCGGGAGCGCCGCCACCCCACCGGAGGGGGCGCCCGAGGCGGGAACAGAGTCGCCCGGCCCGCTCACCCTGGCCGGGCGACGGGCGCGCTGGCTGGCCGAGTTCCCGGCTTTGCGGGACGACCCGCTCGGGCGCTTGCTGGCCCGCGGCGAGCGCCCGGCGGCCGGTGAGGAGCCGGAGCCGACGGCGGAGGCGGTGATCAGTATCCCCGCCCGAGAGGCCATGGCAACGCTCACGCCCGCCTCGGCCGGCTGGCTCGACGAGCTGGAGCACGCCTGGCACATCGCCCCCGGTGGTTGAGGAGGTGGCCCCGCACATGAGCCGAAGCCGGGCGGACCGGTGGGCTCACCGCCCCGCGCGCCACGCGGCACCACCGCACCACAGGTGCTGGCACCTGTCGCCGCGTCGAGCAGGGCGCACCACCACCCGCGCTCTACGCGGCGCAACCAGGCGCCGAGCACCACCCGGGCAGTGCGGCGGGGCCGATCGCTGCTCGTAGTCGGGGGACATGGCAGCGCCTCCAGTACCAGGCGCCACCCGGGCAGTGCGGCGGGGCCAATCGCTGGCCCGGCTCCAGGCGGAGCTTGATGGGTATGAGCTGGAGGAGCCATCCGGGCAGTGCGGCGGGGCCAATCGCTGGGGCGGCAACCGCGGCCACCACGCCCCCGGCGCGGGCGGTTCCGGCGCTCAGCGCGCTCCGGTGTCACCTTCTCGCGGCAACCGCGGCCACCACGCCCCCGGCGCGGGCGTGGGCGGCGCCGACTATCGGGGACGGCGCCGAATATGCCGGGGCTATTCGACAGGCCGGGTCCGCCTGCGGTATCGTGCCACCAGGGCGTCCGGCGCTCCCAACGATCCGGACCGTGGCAGGACCATCCCGATGACGTTCGAGACCCCGTCGGCCCTCTGGTTGGCGCTCGCGCTTCCGCTGATCCTCCTGCTCTGGATCCTCCGACCGCGCCGGCCCCGGCTGCGGGTGCCGAGTCTGCTCCTCTGGCCGGTGTCTCCGGCGGAGCGTCAGGCCGCGCGCCCGTGGCAGCGCCTGCGCCACCATCCCGTCCTCTGGCTCCAGCTCGCGGCGGCGGCGCTGCTGGCACTGACCGCCGCGCGCCCCTTCCTGCCCGCCAGCGCCGCGGCGCAGCACGTCGTCGTCCTCCTCGATGCCTCGGGCAGCATGCGCGCCGCCGATGTGGCACCCGACCGCTTCGGCGCCGCGCGGGCGACGGTGCTCGACCTGGCGCGCTCGCTCGGGCCGGGGCAGGAGCTGAGCGTCGTCCGGGTCGACAGCGCGCCGCGCGTGCTGGTCGCCTCGGCCGCCTCCCCGGGCCAGGTCGAAGCGGCGCTGGCCGGGGAGACCGCCGATTACGGCCCGCCCGATGTCGCCGGGGCGGTGGCGCTGGCAGCGGGGATCCGACCCGGCCCGGCCGAGTGGGTGCTCGTCACCGACGGCGGGGTCGACCTCGCCGGGACGGCCGGTTCCGGCGCGGGCGCGCCGCGCCTGCCGCCGGGGACAGCGTTCCGGGTGATCACCATCGGCCGCAGCGACGCCAACGTGGCGGTGACGGCGCTGGCCGCGCGGGCCCGCAGCGCCGGCGAGCCGGGCGCGGACGCGCTCACGCTCCAGGCCGGGCTGCGCAACACGGGCGGCGCCCCGGTTGCCGGCCGACTCCAGTTGCTGGCCGAGGGCGCGCTGATCGGCGCCCAGGAGTGGCGGCTCGACGCCGGTGCCGAGGGCTATGTCACCTGGAGCGGGCTGCCGCGCGGGCCGCGCTGGTACGAGGTCCGCCTGGCCGGCGTGCCGGCGGCGGCGAACGCGCTCGCCTTGGATGACCGCGCCTGGGCTGCGGTACCGGGTGGCGAAGCCGCCGACGTGCTGCTGGTGACGGCCGGCAACCCGTTTCTCGAGCGCGCGCTCGCCATCGACGGGCGACTCCGGCTGTTTCGGGTGGCGCCCGAGGATGGACCGGGTGTCGGTGGCGCCTACCCGCTCACCGTGCTTGACCGGGCCTGGCCCGGCTACCCCGAGACGCGGTCGTTGCCCCCGGGCAACACCCTGCTGATCGGCCCACCGGGCGGGGAGGAGTTTCGCCCGCGCGCGATGTGGCCGCGCCCGGACCACCCGCTGCTCCAGCACGTCGACTGGTCCGAGGTGCGCGTCGGGCTCGCCCGCCGGCTCGACCTCGGCCCCGAGTGGGAGACAGTGATCGACTCCGACGGCGGCCCGCTGCTGACGGTGCGTCAGGTGCCGGGCGAGGCGGGGCGGCAGGCCGTGCTCGCCTTCGACCTGGCCGCGTCGGACCTGCCGCTGCGCCCCGCCTTCCCGATCCTGATGGCGAACCTGCTCGAATGGCTCCTGCCCCGCCCCGACGCGGCACCGCGCACCGTGGCCCCCGG
>JBHOQZ010000855.1:0-2265 GCA_042408635.1 Chloroflexota bacterium | reverse complement strand
TTCTTGTCGAGCGCCACATTGCGCCCCCGCGGCCCCAGCGTCGTCTTCACCGCGTCCGCCAGCGTGTCCACCCCACGCTTCAGCGAGTAGCGCGCCTGCTCGTTGAACTTAAGCTGCTTCGCAGCCATATCCCTGTCCTCTCCTTCCGACTCTTACTTGACGATCGCGAGAATGTCTTTCTCGCTGAGGATGAGCACATCGTCGCCGTCGAGCTTGAACTCGGTGCCGGCATACTTGGCGTAGATGACGCGGTCGCCCTCCTTGACCTCAAGGTCGAGGCGCTTGCCATCGTCGGTTAGGCGCCCCTTGCCGACCGCGATGACGCTGCCCTCCTGGGGCTTCTCCTTGGCGGTGTCGGGCAGCACGATTCCGCTCTTGGTCATCTCCTCTTTCGGCGTCGGCTTGACGACGATCCGATCCCCGAGCGGCCTGAGTTGCGTAGCCATACCCTGTGAGCGACCTCCTCTGCGTCGATCAGGCCGGTTGGCACTCGACCACCCGGCTTTGTTAGCACTCTCAGCTGTGGAGTGCTAATCCGGGGACAATGATAGCGCAGCTTCCGCAGCCACGCAAGTGGCCGTCGCCACGCACGCCAAACTGGCAGGCATGCACCTGCCGCCGTTCCAACGCCAGCAACCGTGCGGCCTCACCCGCCTGTCGTCGGGCATGCCGCCTGCGTCTCCACCCGGACGTGTGCGGAGCCCGCCGCCGTGCCTGCTTGACAGCGGCCAGGCGTGAACGCTACGGTGCAGCCCAGCCGGTTCGCCGCGAGGAGCCTCCGCTGAGCACCGCCACGATGACGTCGTCGACAGCAGCGTCGCGCCGCCCCCGGGCGGTCACGTTTGCGGCCTGGCTTCACCTCGTCCAGGCGTTTCTGCTTATCCCCTTCGGCATGCTCGAGCTCCTCGACCGCGGCGTCTGGACGCCGGACCGGCTCCCCGAGGCCCTCGCGGTCGAGGCGCAGCGCCTCGATGTGCTGCAGGCTAGCGCCTGGGTGGTGCTGGGCGTGCTGGCGCTGCTGGCTGCGGTGGGGCTGGCCCAGCTCCGTCCCGCCGCCTGGCTGCTGGCTATGGCGCTCCAGGGGCTCAACCTGGCGATCGCGCTCTGGGGCTACCTCTCCGGCGACCCCGACTATCTGACGATGGCGGTCGGGCTGGTCGTCGTGCTGGCGCTCAACCAGGAGGAGGTGCGCCGGGCGTTCGAGGCACGGCGGAGCCGCTATGGCTGACGCGCGCCTCCAGCAGTCGGCACCGACCTCCGCCGACCTCGCCCTGCTGCGGCGGTTCGAGCCGGTGCTGCGTTTCACGCGCGGCGAGCAGTTCTTCCCGACGTTTGTCGACGACTACGTGGCCGCGTGCAGCCTCTGGCTCCACCACCCGGACGGGCGCGACGAGCTCCTGGTCGAGCGCAACGAGCTGACGCTGGCGAACCTGGCGATGCCGCGCCCGGCGCCGTTCGGCGCCGTCCACTACCTGAAGCTGATCGAGCCGCTGACGATTGCGGAGCTGACGGCGTACCTGATCGAGTCGCGCCGCAACCGGCGCAGCGACGGCTTTCGGCCGGACCTGGGCCGGCTGGCGCGCGTCGGCTACGGCTCGCGCCTGCTCGATGCGATCTTCTCGCTGACGCTCCTACTGCGCGGGCGGGTGCCGGGCGACACCGCCGCCGCGGCCGCGATCCTGGCGCGCCAGTGGCGCGAGCGCGACCCGCGCCAGTGCTACGTCTACTACGGCCGAGTGGTGAGGGAGGGCGACTGGATCGCGCTCCAGTACTGGTACTTCTACCTCTTCAACGACTGGCGCTCCCGCTTCTACGGCGCCAACGACCACGAGGCCGACTGGGAGATGGTGACGATCTACCTCTACCAGCGGCCGGACGGCGAGCCGGTGCCCGAGTGGGTCGCCTACGCCTCGCACGACTACCACGGCGACGACCTCCGCCGTCGCTGGGACGACCGCGGCGAGCTCGAGCTGGTGGGTGAGCACCCGGTGGTCTACGTCGGCGCCGGCTCGCACGCCTCGTATTTCCGCCGCGGCGAGTACCTGACCGAGATCGAGATCGCCTACCTCACCCCGCTGGTGCGCGTGGTCGACCGCATCGGCGCTTTCTGGGTGCGCACGCTGCGCCAGGCCGGCGCCGACGCCCGCCTCACGCCCCTCAACATCTTCACCATCCCGTTCGTCGACTACGCGCGGGGCGACGGCCTCACGATCGGGGACGTGCCGGAGCGCACCTGGACGCCGGTGCTGCTCGAGCCGGTGCCCG
>JBHOQZ010000853.1:0-1018 GCA_042408635.1 Chloroflexota bacterium | reverse complement strand
CGGGCACCTCCCAGCCGGCTTCAGCCGGCTTCGCTGAATCAGCGCGGGGGTTCACCCCCGCGCGGCCGCTGGAGCCGGTGCCGATCCACATTCGCAACGTTCATCACCCTCCCCCTCGCGCGGCTCGGGCCGCCGCTCGGCTCGCGGCGCTAGACCGATGAGCACGCCCCCCTAATACGCCAGGGATTCGAGGGCGCGGGTGAGGACGCGCACGCCGGCCATGATCGGCTCGATGGGGGTGTACTCGTCGGGGCGGTGGCTGTAGCCGTGGCGGCTGGGCACGAACAGCATCGCCGCCGGACAGGCCCGCGCCACGATCATCGCGTCGTGCCCGGCACCGCTCACCATCTCCAGGTACGGCACGCCCTCCGCCTCGGCCGCCGCCCGCAGCGTCGCCACCAGCCCCGGGTCCATCGGCTGCGGGGCCACCTCGAGCGCCGTCTGACAGTTCACCTCCAGCCCGCGCCGCGTCGCGACCCTGTCCGCCAGCTCAAGGATGCGCGCCACGGTCGCTTCCAGGCGGGCGCCGTCGGTGTCGCGCGTGTCGAGCGTCAGGTCGACGCGGGCCGGGATCACGTTGGGCGCGCCCGGCAGCGGGGCGAACTGGCCGCAGGTGAGCACGGCCGGCGCCCCCACCGCCTCGACGTGGTCGATGGCCGCCAGCACCAGTTCGGCCGCGCCGCGCAGCGGATCGCGCCGCCCGGCCATCGGCGTCGTGCCAGCGTGGCCCGGCGCGCCCGTGAACGTCAGCCGGAGCTGGCGCGCACCCACGATGGCGGTCACGATCCCCACCATGCCGCCGTCGGCATCGCGGATTCCGCGCTCGGCGGCCGTTCGTTCGAGGACCGCCCCCTGCTCGATGTGCAGCTCGATGAAGGCGCCCAGGTCGCGCCGGCGCGCCTCGGGCAGCCGCGCCAGGTCGAGCCCGACCGCGCGCAGCGCCGCGCTCGCGGTGACCCCGTCGGCGTCGACCAGCCCGTCGAAGTCGGCCGCGGTGCGCCCCTCGATCATCGCGTAG
>JBHOQZ010000852.1:0-1732 GCA_042408635.1 Chloroflexota bacterium | reverse complement strand
GCTGCCGCGCGCCCTGCTGGCGGCGGCGGTGCGGCGCACGCGCGCCGAGGGGAAAGTGCGGCGGCGGCACGCGGCGTTGATCAAGCTGGCGCTGCTCCACCGCTGGGCCGAGGCGCGCGGCAACGGGGCGGTGGCGACGGCGAACTGCGAGGCATGGGAGGACGAGCTAGTGGCACTCAACCCTGAGCGACCTGAGGCGGCCTACCATTACGGGCGGGCGCTGGCGGTGATTGAGCGGATTCAGCGCGCGGCGATTCCGGGGATCAACGCGACCGTGGTCGATCGGTTCTACGGCGCGGCCTCGTCGACGCCGGCGACGGTGTTTCCGCGGCTGTTGAGCGGTGCGCAGCCGCACCTCTCGAAGCTGAAGGGCAGCCCGAGGAACCAGCGGGCGGGCCTCGCGCTCGAGCAGCGGCTCGCGGAGATCCTCGAGCGCGTCGACCGCTTCGAGCCAACACTGACCGTGGAGGAGCAGGGGCTGTTCGCGCTGGGGTTCTACCACCAGCGGGCGCATGACCGGGCGGCGGCCCGCGCCGGCGCCGCGGCCAGGGGCGCCGCGGCTGCCGCCTCGGCCGTGTCAGCCGACGCTGACGCGGACGTGAATTTGGACCACGATGAGACCGACGGCGCGGGGCGCGTCGGGGCCGACTGAGGAGGAAACGCAATGACGCTGACCATGACCGAGCGCGCAACCGAGGTGATCAACGACGTGGCCAGGCGGCACGACTTCGTGCTGTTGTTCGACGTGACGGACGGCAACCCGAACGGCGATCCAGATGCGGGGAACTTGCCGCGGGTGGACCCGGAGACGATGCAGGGGCTGGTGACGGACGTGGCGCTCAAGCGCAAGGTGCGCGACTGGGTGGACGCTCTGCGCGGTGCGGAGGCGCACTTCAAGATCTATGTGCAGAGCGGGGAGGCGTTGATCGCGAAGCATCAGCGTGCCTATGACGACCTTGGGCTCAAGTCGACCGGAGCGAAGCAATCGCTGGGCGACGTCGAACGGGCACGCGACTGGATGTGCCACAACTTCTACGACGTGCGCATGTTCGGGGCAGTGATGTCGGTGGGGGTGAACTGCGGGCAGGTACGCGGGCCGCTGCAGCTCACCTTCGCGCGCTCGCTCGACCCGATCGTTCCGCTGGACCTGGCGATCACGCGGGTCGCGGTGACGCGGCTGGAGGACGCCCAGGTCGTGGCGGCCGACGACGAGGGTGGGGAGATGCGGGGCAAGCAGACGGAGATGGGGCGCAAGGCCCTGGTGCCCTACGGGCTCTACCGCGCGCACGGGTTCTTCAACCCGCACTTCGCCCGCGCCACCGGTGTGGACGGGGAGGACCTGGCGCTCTTTTGGGAGGCGTTGCAGCGGATGTGGGACCTGGACCGCTCGGCATCGCGCGGGCAGTTGGCCCTGCGGGGGCTCTACGTCTTCAGCCACGACAGCAGCCTGGGCAATGCGCCGGCCCACCGGCTCTTTGAGCGGGTCGAGGTGCGCCGGCGGCCGGGTGTTCGAGCGCCCCGCCGATTCGACGACTACGACGTGCAGGTGGCGGCGGGCGACCTGCCGGCAGGGGTGACACTGACGCGCGTGGCCTAGAAGCCGCCCGGTCGACGGGGCGGCGGCATGAGCTGGCTGGGATCGGCCGCCGCCCGTCGGGCTCCCGGTGGGGGCGGCCGCTGCGAAGCGCCCGGGTCGCGGGCTCGGCGGGACGCGCTTGGGCGCGGCGCAGCC
>JBHOQZ010000851.1:0-2891 GCA_042408635.1 Chloroflexota bacterium | reverse complement strand
CCTGCCGGCACGGCTGGACGCGGCGAGGGCACGCACGGAACGAAAAAGCTGGACGGTGAGGTACCGTCCAGCCTTGGTTGCGGGGGTTGGATTCGAACCAACGACCTTCGGGTTATGAGCCCGACGAGCTGCCACTGCTCCACCCCGCGTCGCAAACATAATCATAGCGCAGGTGGGGGACGGCGTCAAGCCGGGTTGACGCAACCGGGACGCCCGGCTAGACTGAACCCATGCTTACGCAGCGATCGACGCGGTTTCCGGCCGCGCTGGACCAGGTGACGGGGGAGCGGATGCCCCCGCGCTTTGCCTGCCCGGCGCGTTGCCCCGCCTGGGAGTGTCCGTAGCTCCTGGCGTCATCGCTCGTCTGTCGTGCCGGCGCCAGGAGATGGAACAGGATCTTCTCGGCGCGCCCGCTCACGGGCTGACGGCCGTCGCGCCAGGGGGAGCGCGCCGTCGCGGCACCATGTCTGGCCAGCGTTGAGTTCGAGTTGGGCTGTCGGTTGAGCCCCCGGCCGGTGGAGGCGGCGCGTAGCCGGTTGCTTTCACCCGGCCGTGCCATCTGGGCCGGCCACCTCGGCCCAGCGGCGCCGTGCCTGGAGGACGGCGTGAAACCGGCTGCCGGGTTCCCTCCGTGTTGGCGGGTGTGTGTTCAGGTGAGGGGAAGCCGGCCCGCGCCCGGGGTGCTCGCCGGCCGATAGTCGCCTGGTTCGTGAGAGAGGAAGGAGTACAGAGATGGCCGATCAGTACGCGAAACCCGACGCCGTGGTCTCGACGCAGTGGGTGGCCGACCACCTAGACGACCCGAAGGTGCGCATCGTCGAGTCGGACGAGGATCCCCTCCTCTACGGCGTCGGCCACATCCCCGGTGCGATCCAGCTCGACTGGCACACCGACCTGCAGGACGCGCTCCGCCGCGACTTCCTCGATCAGCAGGGGTTCGAGGAGCTGATGGCGCGCTCCGGCATCGCCAACGACACGACCGTCGTCTTCTACGGCGACAAGAACAACTGGTTCGCCACCTATGCCCTCTGGCTCTTCAAGTACTTCGGTCACGAGGACGCGCGCATCATGAACGGCGGCCGGCAGAAGTGGCTCGAAGAGGGGCGCCCGATGACCAAGGCGGTGCCCACCTACCCGCGCACCACCTACCGCGCCAAGGCGCCCGACAACTCGATCCGTGCCTTCCGCGACGAGGTGCTCCAGATCATCGACCGCCCGGACAAGGCGCTGGTGGACGTGCGCTCGCCCGAGGAGTTCCGCGGCGAGGTGCTCCACATGGCCGGCTACCCCCAGGAGGGCGCCCAGCGCGCCGGCCACATCAAGGGCGCGCGCAGCATCCCCTGGGCGCGCGCGGCCAACCCCGACGGCACGTTCAAGTCGGTCGAGGAGCTGCGCCGGCTCTACGAGCAGGAGGGCGTCACCCCCGACAAGGACGTGATTGCCTACTGCCGCATCGGCGAGCGCTCGAGCCACACCTGGTTCGTCCTCACCCACCTGCTCGGCTACAGGAACGTCAAGAACTACGACGGCTCCTGGACCGAGTGGGGCAGCCTGGTCGGCGTGCCGATCGAGAAGGGCGAGGCGCCGCCCGTCAAGGCGTAGAATTGGCTGTGGCGGCCGGCGATCCGCCAGCCGCCACACCGGATTGCAATCGGCAAGCGCAACGAGAACAGGAGCCAGCGATGTCCACCCGGGTCAACGACGAGCCGTTCCAGCGGATCAGCGTCGAGGAGGCGAAGCGCATGCTCGAGGCCGGCGAGGCGCGCGCCATCGACGTGCGCGAGGCCGACGAATGGGCCGGCGGCCACATCAGCGGCGCCACCCATGTGCCGCTGGCGCAGGTGCTCAACCGGCCGCACCAGCATCTCACCGCCGACAACATTATCTTTATCTGCGCCGTCGGCGAGCGCAGCGCGGTCGCCAGCGAGATGGCCGCCGCCATGGGCTTCGAGCACGTCTACAACATGGAGGGCGGCATGACCGCCTGGAAGCAGCGCGGCTTCCCGATCGAGACCTAACCCCGACGGCAACCGCCCGGCAACGGATCCGCAGCCGCCACCCGCCGGTACGATTCGGCGGTGTGGCGGTGACGTGCTCACCATCATCGTCACCCGGCCAGGGGAGGCAACAGGCATGGCCGACACGTCGACGCCCACCTGCAAGGTCGTGCGCGCCGGCACCGCCTACACCGGCAAGCAGGGCACCTCGTACTTCACGGGGATCTCGGCCGAGACCGTGGGCGCCCGCGGCATCTGCATGCACCTGCTCACCATCCCACCCGGCGCCCGCGCCCGCGCCCACCTGCACGAGACGCACGAGACCGCCATCTACGTGCTCAGCGGCGAGGCGGTGACGTGGTTCGGCCCGAACCTCGAGGAGCGGGTCGTGACGAAGGCCGGCGATTTCCTCTACATCCCACCCGGCGTGCCCCATCTGCCGGCCAACAACAGCGACACCGAGCCGGTCGTCGGCATCGTCGCCCGCACCGACCCCAACGAGCAGGAGAGCGTCGTCCTGCTGCCCCACCTCGACGACCATGCCCGGTAGCGTGGGCCAATCCCCGCCTCGCAAGCCGCCCGAGCGAGTCGGCTCAAAGCCCCCTTCCCTCGGATTGAGCAGGCAAAGGACCACCGCATCGGGTACGATCGCGCTAGCGCAGCCGTCGCACCCTGGCCCAATCAGGGTGAGGATGGAAACAACCAGCCGAGCACCGTCGCGTTCGGGGCGTCGACGGCGTAGCGGCTCCCGTCGGTCAGCGCCACGACCTCGATCCGGGTGATCCGGCCCGGCCCCTGGTAGTCCCAGTATTCGAGGGCGAGGCGCTGGCCGGCACTGTCGAGCGCGGCGGGGGCGGCGTTCGGCCCGGTCGTCTCGGCCACCGGCGTCACGCC
>JBHOQZ010000850.1:0-2055 GCA_042408635.1 Chloroflexota bacterium | reverse complement strand
CCTGCCGGCGCCGGCGGTGGCCGAGGGCGACGAGCGCGTGCCGCTCAGCCCGATGCGGCGCTCAATCGCCGAGCACATGGTGCGCAGCAAGGCGACCTCCCCGCACGCGCACACCGTGATGGAGGTCGACATGCACGCCGTCTACGAGTACCGGCGGCAGGTGCTCGAGGAGTTCCGGCGGCGCGAGGGGTTCGAGCTCACCTACCTGCCGTTCGTGATCAAGGCGGTGGTCGAGGCGCTCAAGCGCTATCCGACGCTCAACGCCGTCTGGGGCGGCGACAGTATCATCGTCAAGCGCGAGGTCAACATCGGCGTCGCGGTCGCGATCGAGCCCGACGGCCTGGTCGTGCCCGTCATCCGCAATGCCGACAGCCTGAGCATCACCGGGCTCGCTCGCGCCGTGCGCGACCTCGCCACGCGCGCCCGTTCGAACCGGCTGACGCTTCAGGACGTGCAGGGCGGCACCTTCACCGTCAACAACCCCGGCACGTTCGGCACGCTGATCTCGACGCCGATCATCAACCAGCCGCAGGCCGCCATCTTCAGCATGGAGGGGATCCACAAGCGGCCGGTGGTGATCAACGACATGATCGCGATCCGCCCGATGATGAACGCCATCCTCGCCATCGACCACCGCATCAACGACGGCATGACCGCCGCCCGCTTCCTCGCCGCCGTCCGCGACTGGCTTCAGCAGTACCAGCCCGGCCAGGCGATGTAGCGGGCCGCCGTTGCGTAGATGATGCTCTCAGCCCATGGTCGTCTCGCCGCCCCGTCCGCAGACGCCGCGCCGGCGACGCCGCCGCCCGGATCGGCGCCCATCCGGCCTGCCGCTCCGGGCGCGGGTTCCCGCGTCGACGGAACGGCAGTGGATCTGCCGCCACTGCTGGTGGCGCGGCTCGGCACGGTCGACTACCTGAGGGCCTGGCAGCTCCAGCGAGAGCTGGCGCCGCTGGTGTCGACGCGCGAGCTGCCCGACGTGCTCCTCCTGCTCGACCACCCCCACACCTACACGATCGGGCGGGCGGGCACGCGCGAGCACCTGCTCGTGGACGACGCGACGCTCGCGCGTCTCGGCGCCGTCGCCTACGACGTGGACCGCGGCGGGGATATCACCTACCACGGTCCCGGGCAGCTCGTGGGCTATCCGCTGCTGCGGGTCGAGCGGTTCGACCGCGACATCCACGGCTACCTACGCCGCCTCGAGGCGGCGCTGATCGCGGCGCTGGGCGAGCTAGGGATCGTGGCGGGGCGGGTGCCCGGCTACACCGGCGTCTGGGTCCGGGTACCATCGGGGTGCGAGAAGGTCGCCGCGATCGGCGTCAAGCTCGCCCGCCACGTCACCCAGCACGGCTTCGCCCTCAACGTCGCCACCGACCCCGCCTACTGGGCGAACATCATCCCCTGCGGCATCCGCGACCGGGGCGTGACTTCGATCGACCGCCTGCTCGCTCTCCGGGGGAACCCGGTCCCGCCGCTCGAAGCCGTGGCCGACCTCGTCCTCGCCCACGTCGCGCGCGAATTCCGGTTGAGGCCGATCGAGGTCGCAGTCGAGTTCATGCAGCCGACGGCCGAGCACTCCGGCATCAGGCTCGTCGCGCCTGCCGTGCTCGCGCCGACAGGCTGACGCCGGCCGACCAACGCCAGGGTCCGTGCGTTCGGATGGAACCGGCTTCAACCGCTCTACTGCCTGGTGGGACGGCGAACGCAAGGCCGATCAGCCGCCGGGCAGCAGTTCGACGCGCAGCGGCTCGTCGCCGCGCTGGAGGTCGACCGGCAGCGCGCGACCCGGGTCGGCCGCCGAGAGGAGCCGAGTCGCGTCGGCGAGGTCGGCCACCGGCTGGCCGCCTATCGCGGTGAGCCGGTCACCGGGCAGGATCCCGGCGCGCGCGGCCGGCGAGCCCTCGGCGACCCCGGCCACCTCTACACCACCGTCCGGCCGCGCCGCGAGCTGGAGGCCCTGGTTGGGCCCCCAGGCGCGGCCGGTGTTCGCGTTGTCGGCCGCGGCACCGGCCGCCGTGGGCGTCGCGGCGCCGCCGGCCAGGATCGCCGGGC